>WTAT01000265.1 GCA_013139415.1 Desulforhopalus sp. | reverse complement strand
GGTATTGCCTACCTTGGAGCAGCGTTTTCAAAAAAAGGTGAACAAGGTTCGGTCGACATAGGCAAGGCGTATGAAGGTGAACCTCCGGATTCAGTAGTTCGTCAGTCAGCCTCATTACCATTGCCGGTTCTGTTTAATGCCGCCAGGGGTATTGGCAGTGTCAGTGAGTATCCGGATATCGATGGTACTTTTCGTCGGATTACACCAGCAATTGAAATTTCAGGTAAAGCGGTAGCCAGCCTGTCTCTTGCACCCTTTGTGCAGGGAGAACAGATAGCATGGAAGGGAGGTGACCTTTTTATCGGAGAAAAGAAGCTGCCACTTGATGAAGATGCAAGGCTCTGGGTGAACTATCGGGGGTCGGAGGTTCCTTACAAGCAGTTTTCAGCCTATGACGTGATCCAGTCTTTTATAGCGGTGCAGTCAGGAGAGCAGCCGCTTATTTCACCAAAGGAATTCAAGGATAGTAGTATAGTCGTTGGTTACGTGGCGCCAGGTCTTTATGATCTGAAACCTACACCATTTTCGTCCAGTGCCCCTGGTATGGATGTACATGCGGCGGTGATGGATAATTGGTTGACCGGTGACTTCTTATATCCTCTCACTTCATGGCAATCTTCTGTTTTAGGTATCTTGTTTGCGGTGATCATTTTTTGGACCCTTAGCCGGGAGAATGCTGCCAAGATAGCTATTAGTACTGCGAGCGGCACCTTTGTGGTTTTTATTGGAATCGGCTTTGTATTACTGCGTTATGGAGTGGTTGCAGATACTGCACGTATGCTGTTGCCCGCAATTATCATATTTGCAGTTACTGGGGGGCAGCGCCTGATTCATGAGAGTCGGCAGAAAGAATATCGCCAGAAGAGTCTGGAACGTATGGTATCGCCCGGTGTGGCCGAATGGTTGCTCGCGGAACCGGAACGGCTGGGTCGCATCGGAGAAACACTGCCCATCACAGTATTTTTTTCAGACCTGGCCAACTTCACAACAATCTCTGAAAAGCTTGGGCCATCAAGAACCGTAGACCTGCTAAATGATTACCTGGATCACATGCAGAAAGACATCATCAAAGAAGAAGGTACCCTGAACAAGTTTATCGGCGATGCCGTAATGGCTTTCTGGGGCGCGCCCAAGGCCCAGGTGGACCAGACCAACCGGGCAGTGCGAACAGCATTGTCGATCCAGAATACGCTAGCCGACTTTGGTGAAGAATATGATTTGGGTCAGCCACTTGTTACTCGAATTGGTATTGACTATGGCGATTGTCTTGTAGGTAATATTGGTTCAGCAGATCGATTTGAATACACGGCCATCGGAGATACCGTGAACCAGGCCTCAAGACTTGAAGGGCTGAACAAGTTTTATGGCACGCGGATTATGCTGAGTGAATCAGCGTGGGCTGCAACCAATGGTAGATTCTTTGGCCGCCAGCTTGACCTGGTACAAGTTAAGGGCAAGACGCATCCGGTAGCCATATACCAGCCGCTATGTAGTAAAGGTGAAGAAACCGATGAACAGGTGAAGCTTTGTCAGTTGTATGAAGAGGTCTGGCAGCATTACCGAAACCAGCACTGGGAAAAAGCGATCGAACTGCTAACAAAAGAAGAGATTCTGCAGGCTGATCCGCCATCAATAGGCTTGCTTGACAGGATTCGGCGCATCACAGAGGATAGTGCAGATACCCTGGGACCTGACTGGGATGGCGTCTGGCGTTATACGACAAAATGATTGTATGGTAATGAAAAGGATAGTCACATTATTGGTGTTACTGGTAGCTGTAACGGCGCATGCCTCATCCGTGTGGGTTGCAGTTAAGAATACAGCTGTCAGGAAAGATGCATCCAATCTTTCCCCGGTCATCACCAGGCTAAAGTATCAGGATGAACTTGAATTATTGAGTGAAAGTGGTGACTGGTGGCAGGTATCATTTGAGGGTAAGGAAGGGTGGGTACATAAGTCCGCATTGTCCAAATCCCTGGAGCAGGCTGCCGGGTCTGGTCAGAAAAGTTCAGGTGCCAGTATATTTGATGTACTCAGAGGGCGGTCGTCCGGATCACAATCTAAGCACTCCAGCAGTAAACGGCGAGGTGGGGATGCAGATGATATTACGTTGGCAGGAAAGGGCTTTAATGAAGACGTTGAAGGCGAGTTCAAATCTCGGGGTGCGAGTGAATTAAATTATGCGGCTGTCGATGCCATGGAAAATAGAAAAGTGCCTCCTTTTGATTTTCAAAAGTTTGCCGATGATGGTGATCTTGACTATTCCATAGAGGTCGAAGAGAAGAAGCAAGAAGAGAAATCATGGGGCGGCTTCTCACTGCCAGGAGGATTATTTAAATGAGATCATTACTGCTTGCATTAATTGTTGTGCTTGCACCTGTTCAAGCAAGCGCGTTTGAATTTGATATGAACGATCTCGGAAAACTCGTGGATGCAGGCTCTTCTCTGATAAAAAGTTATGAAGATCTGACACCAGAACAAGAGTATTACCTGGGACGTGCGGTTACGGCACGGTTACTGAAACGATTCAAAACCGTCAAGATGCCAAAAACGCATGCTTACCTACAGTTTATTATCAATTACCTTGTGCCGTTCTCCTCCAGACCGGAAACCTATGGCGGCTATCATGTGCAGATACTCAAGTCTGAAAATGCTGGCGCTTATTCGGCACCTGGCGGATATATCCTTGTTACAACAACATTACTCAAAAATTGCGCCTCAGAAGATGAATTGGCTGGCGTGCTTGCGCACGAAATTGCGCACATCAGTCTGCAGCATGGTTTGGCTGCTATCAAGCAGGCACACCTGACCAAGGCAGGTGCGACGCTGGGCGAAATGATGATGGAAAAACAGGGTGGGTCTGCTAAACAACTTCAGTCCCTGACAAAAACCTTTGGCGCTTCAGTGGAAGATATTGTCAAGACATTGATTGATTCTGGGTATTCCGTATCACAGGAGACAGAATCGGATGAAGTGGCCGCTTTGATTCTTTCCAGAGCTGGTTACAGTCCTTTCGCATTGGCAGACATAGTTGGAAAAATCGCAAGCGCTGAAAGTGGTAAGTCATCCGGCGGATCACTCAACCTGAAAAAAGCATTTTCGAAAACCCATCCTGGGGGTGAAAAACGGGCTGTGAGTATTCGGCAACTCATTGAACAGGAAGGACTGCGTGTAAACGAAGTTGGAGAAAAACGTGCCCAGCGTTTTAAGCAGAAACTGCCGATGAATTTACTATAGGTGTTTGTTGGGGAACGCGGGGACAATATAACC
>WTAT01000344.1 GCA_013139415.1 Desulforhopalus sp. | reverse complement strand
GTCATGGCAATAAATTCCAGTCCTTTTTCACGGAACCGTTCCCTGAAGGTGGGAATCAATCCTTCCTTTACATAATCGACCTCTTCATAGGACTCGAAAAGAAAGGGAATAGCCAGGACTCTGAAGTCGGGGACGACGGCGGAAATGCCGGTCATGGTAAAGCCTCCTCCGTGGAGTTGGCCGACCCGCATTTTTCGGTACATAGCCTGGTCGTCCCCCATAACGCCACCCGGATAGATGCGGAAGCCCACCTCCCCGCCAGTTTTTTCCTTAATTTCCTTTGCGAAATTTTCGAACTGTTCAATCCAGACTGAACCCGTCGGAGCGAGAGTTGCAATTTTGAAGAGATATTTAGGGGCGGCCTGAAGCTGGCTGCAGTTGAAAAAAAGGAGCAGAAGGATTGTTAGAGTCAGGGTAACAGAACGTTGCATGGTTTCTCCGTGTGAATCAAATTGGTAAAGAGGAGTATTTGTACAAAAGTGGATTAGTGCCTTACTCTTGAAAATACAACCCAGGCACTTACCCCCCACAAGGGGTCTTATATAGATTCTGACCTATTTTACCAGTAATTGAAGCTAATCACCAAAATAGTTTTCCTCAAGCATTCGTTTTGCTCTGTTGACGGCGATCTGGTTACTGAGGCCGAATTCCGGGGCACTGTCGAGGGGGAAATTAAGCACCTCTTCCAGCAACTGGTCGTGCAGTTCCTGATCCAGTGTTGTTCTGGCCAGAGTTTCGGCATAGGTTGTCTGGGTCAGGAGGAATCTACGCTTGGAAAGTAGAAGGGCTTTTTCGAAATGGATTTTACTGAGATCTGGTCTGCCGCCAAACATTGTTGGCTTGGCGGCGTAATAGCCACCAAAAAAGAGATGAATAGAGCCACCCTGGTACGATTCGTCGATTTCCAGAAGTCTGGCCATGATTTTCTCAATGAGTGCAGTATCTGCGATTGCCTCCGGGGAACCCTTCATATTTTTCACCCAAGTCAGCCAGCCAAAGGTGCCCCAGAAAACGTCGGGAACATCACTTCGATCCAGCTTGGCCAGTTCGCGGTCCAGTTCCTCATAGTCCTGTACGGTGCTTAATGGGAGATGACGACGGAGTAGCAGAAGCCCGTAGAGTTTTGCCTTGTCGGCGATTGGTGCGATTCTTTTGTCATCGACCCCTCCACATTCCTCCAGAGCCGTCGCGTAGGCACTGTAGGACTGAGCTCCTGACAGCTGCAGGTCGTGATTGTCGGGGGAAGAGACAAGCATACTGTCGATCATCAGCAGGTAAGCTGGTGAACCCTCACAGACCAGATTTATATCGGTCTGCTGTTGAAGATTGCCGATGGCTGGTCGTATAGCAGATGTTACCAGACTTGAACAGGAAGACAGGCAGAAATAAGAGCCAATCAGAACAATTAACAATGGTCGTGGGACGAGTCGCATGAGCATGAACTCTCCGGTTGATAGAGCTGATTGTAGAATTTCAGGGAGATGACTATTACTTTTTTAAGTACTCCCTTGAGGGGTGAAAACAAGAAAGGTAGCTTCCTAAGGCACTAAAAAGCCCCTGGCTGTTTACAGGCAACAGTCAGGGGCCGGAGGTGTGACTTTTTTATTGTTGTTTTGCTGCAGGTCCCTGACCTTCAACAGCTTGTTCAACAGGCTGTGTCTCTTCCGGGGTTTCAATGATTTCTTTGCTGGCATTGAGCATTTGCTGTGTGGCGATGACCAGTTGTTGGGTTGCTAGAACCATATCGTTGGTCGTCTCCAACATTCTCTGCATAGCGGCATTGAGATCTTGCTTAGTATCAGCTACGGCAGCTGTCTGTGCCGGTAACTTGAGGCAGGGAGCATTTTCTGGAATATCTGCCCGTGCCATAGTCCGACCACAAGGCATAACGACTAGTTGGGGTTTAGCGACTTCGGCTGGTTGTTGTTTTTCAACAACAGGCTGGGCTTGTTCGGCAGTTTCAGCCGCGACAACCTCTACTGGTTGTTCGACTACTTCAGCCGCCACAGCTGGTTCTTCGACTACCCCAGCCGCCACAGCTGGTTCTTCGACTCCCCCAGCCGCCACAGCAGGTTCTTCGACTACCTCAGCTGCCGCAGCAGGTTCTTCAACAACGGCGTCCTTTACGGCATCGGCAGTTTGTTGTTCAGCATGGGCTGCTGCATCCGGCTCGTGAGGGTCTGCAGGGACTGCAGCCACCTCAGCAGCCTGATGAGGTTTTTCCAAAGTTGCGGGGGCTGTTGTCTCGTGGTTGTCCGTGGCTTTTTCGGAGCTGTCGGGACTACAGCCATAGACGACCAGGTAGATTGCAATTAATGCGATAAAAGCGTACTTCATGAATTTACTCTCCCATTAAATGTTTGAAGTCTGAAAGGATTACAATTTTCCTAAGATAACAGTGATTAACATCTGTTACATTTGATAAACAAGGCCAAATACTAACACAGTTTCGCTGTCATTTTTACTTTTTTTGTGATTGTTTGTGTTCATTTTTCGAGAATATCTGTTATTTCAAGGTGATCAGGTGTAACTATTTTCTTCAGATCGATAGTTTTCGGCCATGGCGATAATTTCAGTTTGCAGACGTTTGATCAGTTCGGGTGGTGAGAGCACTTGGGCCATGGCCCCGTACTGGAGGATTTTCATTACCAGCTCACGGTCATCACTGACAGGGAGCCGCAACAGCACACCTTTTTCCACTACTTTTGTTTCCTGGTCCTTATGCCAGCGCTGGTTTTTTATGAGTTCTGCCGCAGTGGAGGTGAAAAGAATTTCGGCGGTATAGCGTGGTTTTCCTTGAAATATTCCAAATGACAGCCCGAGCATGGTTCGGTCAAGGGAAATATCCTCAGGAATGATCTGGTTGGTGAGCTCGGCGCTCTGTATTCTGCCAATATGAAAAAGCCGGTTTTCCTGCCGCAGATAGCAAAAAGAATAGCAATACCAGCGACCTTGGTAATTGATGATTTGTA
>WTAT01000184.1 GCA_013139415.1 Desulforhopalus sp. | reverse complement strand
CTCCGGCCTGCAAACCGCAAGGTTGTGGTTCCACGGGTCCTTAGATTGACTGAAACTCGCTAACCCCGGTAAACGGGAAAATAAGCCAGGACTCAGTTCAGTACCCCCTTGAGGGGTATAAGTGCCTTGGTGGTCATTTTAAGTTTCTAATTTCAATACACTCTCCAGATTTCTTGTTTTTTATGACAGAAAATCTGGAGTAAGGCACTAAAAAACATGGCACGGTAGAGGATGAGATTGAAATGGACAGGTCGGAGAAATTGAGGATAGTTCTCTATTCATTTGGTTTCAAATACGGTACTCCCGTGGATGTGAATCTGGTCTGGGATGTACGTTTTCTCCCCAATCCGTATTGGGTTGAGGGTTTGCGGCCAAAGACCGGTAAGGCAAAAGAGGTTGCTGATTACGTTCTTCAGAGTGCCGAGGCCAAATCTTTCTTTCTCCATCTTGAGCCGTTGCTGCAATTTCTCATTGAACAGAACAACACAGCCGGCAAGAAAACAGTTCGAATCGCTATTGGCTGCACGGGGGGGAGGCATCGTTCTGTTGCGGTTACTGAGAGAATTTCCGCCTTTCTGTTACAGTTCCCGGTGGAACTCTCTGTTTTTCATAGGGATATTGAGAGAGATGGTGAGGTGGTTGACTGATGGTACAATAGTTTGATTATGCGGGATTTATATGTTTTTTCTTTACTCCTCACGTTAATTCCTTGACTGGTTTCCAACCAGTTGTGACTCATATCTGTTTTTTGATATCACGGTGAGGAAATTCTACCTAGTGAACTTCTTCGACTGGGTAATTTCTACCTAGTTCAGGCAGGGGCTTTTGCCCGCCCTCCTCTGTGTTAAAAGAAAATTATCTGTGATATCGGATTCTTGTTTTTTTCTCTCCCTTCTGGCATCCCTGTTGCAATTCCTAAAGCACAAGATGATGGCCAAGACAATAGCCATCCCATGACTTGGAAGACTTATCTCAAAGTGATATGCAATAGCATTCACGGCAACTGGAAAACAGAACAAGGAGAATGATATGAAAAAGCAATTAGTGGCACTTGCCCTTATTACCGGACTTACAATGGCAACAGCAGCATCGGCAGACTGGGGAAGAGGACACAGAGGGTATGGTGACTGCCCGCAGGCACAAGGTCAGATGTTCCGGCAATTGGATCAAGGAACGCAGGATAAAATTAAACAATTTTTTAAAGATACTCAGCCACTGCATAAGGAAATGGCTATGAAACGGGCCGAGAAACAGGCTCTTCTGCAAAGTGACAAACCTGATCCGCAGGCGGTTGCCAAAGTTACTGGAGAGCTGTTTGATCTCAGGATAAGTATGCGTGAAAAAGCCGAACTCGCTGGAGTTGATCAGTATGTTGGACATGGTCGAATGGGCGCTATGGGGCATAAGGGCGGTAAAGGGCACAAGGGGCGAGGCTACGGCTGCGGTCAGGGACAAGGCGCAGGTATGATGAACAACGGCGGTTCGCTGTAATAAAAAATTAAGAACTTCCTCCCAGCCCTGTTTACAGCAATTCATCTGTGTCCTCAAGATGATAGCTGTAAACGGGGCGTTTTTATTTCTGGAGCAGGGTCCCCTTTTTTGTGTATGGTAACTATGGTATGTGTAACTGAATCCCGATTATCCCTTAGACCGGCAGGTGTCAAATATGAAAATTGTCGTGCTCCCGTGCTCGTTTGATAACTATGGGTATCTCATCATTTGTGAAGAAACAGGAGAGGCTGCCGTCGTTGATCCTGGGGAGTACTATCCTATTTCAAGTGAGATTGAACGTACTGGCGTAACTCTGAAGTCAATTTTCTGCACCCATCATCATGCTGATCATATTGGTGGGTTGGAAGATTTGCTTGGTGAATTTCCAGGACTCTCTGTTTACGGCTATGAGAGTGATAAGCGAAGGATCCCGGGTATGAACCATTCACTGACAGATGGAAGTAAAATCCGAGTCGGCAATATTGAGGGGCAGGTCCTGCATACACCTGGGCATACCACTGGAAGTATCTGCTACCTGCTCGAGGACGTTCTGTTCACCGGCGACACACTCTTTGGTGCAGGTTGCGGCAGATTGTTTGAGGGGAGTCCAAATCAGATGTATGACGCCCTGAATATTAAAATCAAATCCCTCCCTCCCCGGACGAAAGTATGTTTTGGTCATGAGTATACGATCCAGAATCTTAAGTTTGCCGGCTTTATCGAGCCGGAAAACGAGGCGGTCAGTAAACGGTTGGAACTGGCCACAGTAGAGCGAGGTGAAGGAAAGCTGACAACACCTTCGACCCTCAAGATCGAGTGCGAGAGCAACCCCTTTCTACGCTGTGAAGAGAAGGGTGTCGTCGGGAGCGTGGCTGAGAAAGGGCTTGGAGAAGCCCTTGATCCAACATCGGTGTTCACCGTTCTTCGTCGATTAAAAGATAGTTTCTGACAAGTAAACAGCTTGCTAGGAGCTTGTCCGAGAATAGGCATTTTGTTCAAAATCGAGAAATTTTAAAAAAATAAGCACAGCCATATATGTGATATTGCGAGCATTATTTTTTGGGAATTCCGAAGAGTTTGGGCAAAAGG
>WTAT01000042.1 GCA_013139415.1 Desulforhopalus sp. | reverse complement strand
TCCGACAGATGGCTGAGTTGATTCGGTGTCCACCAAGGTATCTCCCAGGTGGTCGGTAAACAAAATTCTATTAAATACCGGTCGAGAGTTATTCTTCCTATTTACAATAACCTGCTGGAAGGAGGAGGATAGCGTTAAAAGATTAAACCGCAGTCCATACTCCATGGACATGCCCAGGGCCTTGTTTTCAAAAAATAAAGCAACCTTACTGCTGCTGGCCAGATCATGGATATCCTTTTTGAGTAAATTAGAAAAATAGTACAAATCACTGGCATGCGTTTGTACTTTCTGGCGGATCAGCCGCAGGGTTGACTCACGCAATTTCAAGTTGGACAGGTAATTGCTGTAAAGAACGAAGCCGATAAAACCGACCACTAGAAGAGCCGCGAGCAGAATTATGGCACCTTCCTTTTTGGAGTTTGATTTTTGTAAATGAGGCATAAAGAAACCGTTACTCCAGTCTTAAAATTGCCGCTTGCTGTTGAAAAAAATCAGGAAAATAGACCTGTACGTCGGGATAATATTTTTTGACCATTTTGATATACGTTCCATCCTGGATGATTCTGTTCAAAAAGGTGTTGAAGGTCCGCAATAAGTGAGGCGATGATTTGGGAAATCCGACGGCCATTTCTTGCGGAGTTGAAATCGGTCCTATCACCTTTACTTTCCCTGGCCATTTTTCCAGGGCAATGAGAGAATCGGCAACGTCCAGCAGACTGGTTTCGGCCTTGCCGTTAAGTACTGCCGGGGCAAATTCGTTCATCTTCAAATTCAGAGGCACAAGCATTGCGCCAAAATCGCCGAGACCGTATAACTCAGAATCCAGACACGTACCGGGCATACATAATAGGGTCCGGCCGGCGAGTATCGATTTCACCTGCTTGATATCGCTCTGCAGATCACCGCTGGGTTTAATCGGTTGGATCGATGAATCGGCCGCGGCAATCAACCAGACACCGCTGGGGAACGTTGGTTCAGAGTAATCAATGAGATTAGTGCGCCACGGTAAAATGGTCAATCCATTGGCGATCAAATCACCTTTGATCGGGGCTTTTCCTGTGATTTCCACCTCATCGCCGATAACTTTAAACGTTTTCCCGGTTAGGTCGCCGATCACCGTATTCCATGACGATTCAACAGGCACATACTTTACGCCCAGATTTCGAGCAAATAGTCGGATTAAATCGCAACTGAATCCATCCCCACTGCCAGTGACAAATTTCGCGTAAGGCACAGCGATATGGCGCAGTTCTCCTTGGTCCAAAATGTCTGCCAGGTCTCTGGCGGGTGCCGTTGATATTCCAACCATTGAATTCATAAATAGAATAGTCAGAGCCACCATTGGCCAACGTATAAAATCAGTTTTCACGAGCACTTTCCCCTCATGTTGTATGAAACTTTGCCAGAACCATACGACGGTTACAGGTATAATGGTCGTGGTTCTATTCTGATGGAAAATAGAATTAAACTGATTTGCATATCTTGTACCGTTTCTTCCTCTTATCGGTCAACTGTCAATAATGTTAGCCATTTTTCTTGAAAGTTTTAAAAGATAGCATTTTTTTCGGACAATTAATGTCAAGGGATTGACATTAATTGTCCGAAATTACCCCACCAGAGATTGGTGAAGTGGCTGAGTCGAGAAACTTCCCTTTTGGATTGTGAGAGCTTGAGGGTGAGATTCTCCCGGGCGACTTGATTTTTCTTTGATTATTTCTAAACGTACTACACTGTTCCCTTGACCTGCAATTACGTGTTGTGTAAAATTATACTAGACATAAAAAATCAGTTTATTTGATACAAGACAAAGCCAAACCTGCCGAAAGACAGGGACGGAAAGCTACGGGTCACAGTTGATAGCCGGGCTACCTTAGTAACAGGTAGCCCGGCTGTTCTTATTTTAAATGAGAAGATTTGCCGCAGAGAGAATAAAAGATAACTACTTATTGTTGAGAAAAAGGTTGTAAAAATTTCTTGTAGAGGGTGGGCCGGAATAGAATTTTTGGGAAAAACGTCGCTCAGGAATTTTGGTCTCCCGTTGAAAGAGAGTACGAACCTCTAACAAATCGTAATTTTCCAGCTTAAGGTGGAGTCAACTAATTAAGGAGGATGTGCCATGGTTAAATTCAAAAAGATTTTGCTCCCTGTCGACGGTTCTGAGAGTTCCAGAAGGGCCATGGACAATGCCACCAGCCTTTCTGCAATTATAGACTCGGAGATCTTGCTTCTCTATATTACCGGTGCAATTCCTAAGATTATCACAGGCAAACCACGGGAAGAAGCTGAGAAGTCACAGAAGGATGAGGCAGATGTGGTGCTTACACCATACCTGGCGTTTCTTGATGAAAATAAGGTGAATTATAAAGTTATGGTCGTGCCGGCGTTCAGGCCCTGGAACAGGATTTGTCGGATCGCTGAAGATGAAGGATGTGACATGATCGTCATGGGATCGCGAGGACTGGGGGATTGGGAAGGTGCAATGATTGGCAGTGTCGCCCATAAAGTGCTTGCACATTCTACCATTCCGGTGCTTGTTGCGCGCTGAATTCTAACACCGGTAGACGGGAAAATAAGCCGGGACTATTTTTAGTACCCCCTCGGAGTCTGTCGCTTACCTGAGGGGTGTAAGTGCTTTGGTGGTCACTTTAAGTTTCCAATTTCAATACACTCTCCAACCAAGGCAGAAGAATTGTGTGGTTGACGTGCAGTGTTCTTTTGAGAGGAACTTTTTATGATTAAAAAGCCCTTAGACCCGCCTATAACTGCTTCACCGAGTGCCCGTCCGGGGATGGGAACCATACTTTTTCCGGGAGGTGTTGCATTCCGCGTCTGGGCACCCTTTGCCTCAGAAGTGTTTGCAGCCGGGACTTTCAATCAATGGAGTATCACCGCCAATCCTTTTGCCAGTGAGGGCAACGGCTATTGGTCGACAGAAATTACCGACGCTAAAATTGGCGACGAATATAAGTTTGTTATCCGCAATGGCGCGAATCCCCTGATCTGGCGCAAGAATCCCTACGCAAGCGAATTGGTCAATTCGTCGGGCAACGGTATCATTCACAATCCCAACTTTGACTGGCAGGGCGACAACTTCACAATGCCACAGTGGAATGAACTTGTTATCTACGAGATGCATGTGGGGACCTTCAACGACTCGCCAGCTCAAGGTCCGGGTACATTTGACGAAATTGTGCTGAAGTTGCCCTACTTGAACGATCTGGGGATTAACGCCATTGAAATAATGCCGGTTGCGGAATTTCCGATGGACTATTCGTGGGGGTACAATCCATCTCAACCGTTTTCGGTGGAGACCGCGCTGGGCGGACCGCAGGGCCTGCATAAATTTGTCATGGCGGCGCATCAGTACGGTATCGCCGTTATCTTAGATGTTGTTTACAACCACTGTGGCCCCGGCGATAACGACCTGTGGCGCTTCGACGGGTGGTCAGATGTCAATCACGAAGGTGGGATCTATTTCTATGACAACAAACGCGTTCATACCCCCTGGGGTGGTACACGCCCTGATTACGGTCGGGAGGAGGTGCGGCAATACTTCCGCGACAATGCCCTCTTTTGGCTGAACAAATATCGGCTGGACGGCTTGCGGTTTGACTCCGTGGTCAACATTCGTAACCGAAACGGTAATAACCACGACCCTGAAGGGGACTTGCCTGACGGTTGGGGGCTCCTGCAAAGAATAAACAATGAAATCCGCACGAACCAGCCGTGGAAAATAACTATTGCTGAAGATTTACAAAACAACGAATGGATCACCAGGAACACGGGAGAGGGCGGTGTTGGCTTCTGCACTCAATGGGATGCGGGATTTGTACATCCGATCCGGAGTGCTATTGTCTCCATGAACGACGATAGTCGAGACATGCTGACTGTACGGGACGCACTTACCCATGGCTACAACAGCAACGCAATGCAGCGGGTGATCTATACCGAGTCCCACGATGAGGTGGCGAATGGCAAAAGTCGAGTGCCGGAAGAGATCTGGCCCGGTAATGCCGGCAGTTGGTTCTCTCGAAAGCGATCCATTCTTGGCGCGGCGATGGTTTTCACCGCGCCCGGCATACCGATGATTTTCCAGGGGCAGGAGTTCCTCGAAGACGGATACTTTCAAGATGTGGTTCCTCTCGACTGGGCTAAGCTGCAAGCTTATAGCGGCATTAATCTGCTTTACCGAGATCTTATTCGGCTCCGCCGGAACTGGTTCAATCAGACGCTCGGTCTGCGGGGACAGCAGATTAACGTCCATCACCTCAACAATACAGACAAGGTCATCGCCTTCCACCGCTGGGAAAATGGTGGGCCGGGCGATGATATTGTAGTTGTCGCGAACTTTAGCCACCGCAGCTATGACAGCTACACTCTCGGTATGCCTCGGGCAGGCCAGTGGCGCGTGCGTTTCAATAGCGACTGGCAGGGCTATAGTGAGGATTTCGGTAACCACCTTGGCTACGACACTATGGCCGGTGGTGCGTCTATGGATAACATGCCGTTTAAGGCCAACGTGGGGATAGGGCCATATTCCGTTCTTATCCTGTCACAAGACGATTCCTGATCTCTTCCCGCCTAATTTATTTGAACGCGTCGAGAAAAGAGGGACGTTTTATGTTAAACGGCTCAGTCAGTTTTAATGGCAACCAAGGAGGCGGTTTGATCAAATGTATCAGAATTTTCCGATTTTTTTTCTTCGTAATATACTATGTGGAATGACTGAAAGGCGCGAAGAAGCTCATTTTGTTTTAGACAATATGTATCCTTTTTCTCATCAATAAAAGATTCAAAAATTAGAACACCGCCGGGTCTAAGTCCGTCCTTAATCATGGGAAACAGACGTCTGTCTAAAAAACGAATGTTGACAATGAGTTGATATCGATTCTGAGGAATTGTCCAGTCATCGATATCCTGGCAGATGACATTTATCTTCGGATCAATGCCTGCCAGATGATTTGTTGCGACCGTTGATATATCAACGGCATCCACAATAAACCCCTTTTTAGCCAGGAAGAGACTGTTTCTCCCGTTTCCGCAGGCTATATCCAACGCATTCCCACAGGATGCAAGACCTAAATAATCCTTTAGGATCAAGGAAGGGTCAGAGCCTCCCAGGTTTTCAAGATATCTAGAGTCCCATTTTTTTCGATCTTTATCCACCATAGTCACAAATATTACACTAGTTTCAGGATGGAAACTACTCTAACTGTGGTGACTCACAATCAAAATTCTGGAAATTTGAGAATGACAACGTAATCATCCTTAGTGAGAGAAAGCATCACTTGATGTAAGGGGAGGGGCAACGAAGGACCAGTCATCTCGTGCTATCAACCATCTCCAAGGGAGATTCTGTACTATTCCAAAACAGGGCGGCAAGTTAAAATGTTATAGGCATTCGGGCTCCTGAGAACCAGAAACTCATTGATCCCTCTACCCATAAATTTTACAGATCGGATTTAATGCCAAAT
>WTAT01000063.1 GCA_013139415.1 Desulforhopalus sp. | reverse complement strand
TATCCAGAATTTGGTCCTTGAACTCCCTGTCGGTCACGAGGTCACAAAGTTGGATCATACGATCGGCCAGAGTAGATTTACCATGATCAATGTGTGCGATTATACTGAAGTTTCTGATGTTATTCATATTTTTGTTTTTTGGGGTGGGGCGTGAAGAAACAGGTTGCATCCAGTGACACGGGTTCTGTACCCGAGACCATGGTATTTATCATATCCTGATAACAAATAAAATAGAATTCTCTACTTGTTGTGCGCTACATGGGGTAAGATAATAGTAAGATGTCGAACGAATTTACCCTTTTGTCTGGCACAATATGATTGCACTTTAATCTTGGTAGAGTAATATCATAATCTTTCTAAATTTTCTGGGTATATTTTACCGGAGAGATAAATAAATGAGCAAAAACACTATAATCGAACCAGATAAAGAAAAAAATTCCGTGGATAAGGTACTTGAGTCAAAGAGTAGGGGAATTGATGAAGCATACGAGAATCCTCTGGTTTCAGTATCAGATGAGGAAAATCTACCCGCCCTCAGTAATCCGGCTCTCCACCGTTATCTGCAGGAAATTAGTCAATATGAACTGTTAACAAGAGAAGAGACTGATGAGCTGGCTGTACGGTTTCGTGAGGACGGTGATCAGGATGCGGCATACCGACTGGTAAGTTCCAATCTTCGCCTGGTTGTGAAAGTGGCCATGGATTTCCAGAAATATTGGATGCAGAATTTTATGGATCTTATCCAGGAAGGTAATGTCGGGCTGGTACAGGCAACTAAAAAGTTTGATCCATACCGGGGGGTGAAGTTTTCATATTACGCTGCCTATTGGATTCGGGCATACGTCCTGAAATTCATCATGGACAACTGGCGACTTGTCAAAATAGGTACGACACAGGCGCAACGCAAACTCTTCTTTAGTCTCAATAAGGAACGAAAGCTTCTGGAAGGACAGGGGTTTCGGGCTGAACCCAAATTACTGGCACAACGTCTTAATGTCAAAGAACGTGAAGTCATTGAAATGGGACAGCGTATGGATAACTGGGATGTTTCCTTGGAGAGTCCGGTTCGTTCTGATTCAGATGATGAGCAGAAAAACTTCCTCCCCAGTAATGGGCCGGGAATCGAGTCAACGGTCGCCGGTAAGGAGATTAAAGTTAAGTTGACAGAACTCCTGGATACATTGAAGGTGAAGCTCAATGACAAGGAGAAGATGATTCTTGAGAAGCGGTTACTGACAGATGAACCGCTGACCTTACAGAACATTGCCGACAGGTTTGATATATCCAGAGAACGAGTTCGTCAGATTGAAGTCAATCTTTTGAAAAAAATGAAGAAATACCTTGAGGCTGAAATGCCTGATATTGTAGATTATTTCGACGGTGAGACGATCGTTATCAATTCGTCGTCCACCTGATTCATTTCCAAGTTCCCCCAATGCGGGGAACCCATTCCCGCAAAAAAAACCATTACAACTCAATATTATGAAAGTACCTTTGCTTGATCTCCAGGCGCAATTGGAGTACCTCGAAGATGATCTTATAGCCGCAGTCACTCGTGTTGTCAAATCCACCCGTTATATTCAGGGGCCGGAGGTTGAGGCGTTTGAGAATGAAATAGCTGGATACTGTGGAGCGGCATATGGCGTCGGTGTTACCAGTGGTACCGATGCTTTATTAATATCCCTGATGAGTCTTGGAATAGGACCGGGAGATCAAGTCCTCACCACGCCGTATTCTTTTTTTGCCACCATGGGTGTCATTCTCAGAGTTGGTGCGACTCCTGTTTTTGCTGATATCGATCCGTTGAGCTTTAACATTGATCCGAGCCGGATGGAAGAGGTGCTTGCGGCGGATACTGAAAGGAAAATCAAAGCTATCATTCCTGTGCATCTTTACGGTCAATGTGCGGATATGTCACCTATCATGGAGCTGGCAACGCGTTATGGGCTTCCTGTTATTGAGGATGCAGCCCAGGCAATCGGTGCCCAATATCCCATGGCCAGTGCAGGAGACCTTGAGTATAAAAGAGCAGGATCGATGGGGATCGCAGGCTGCTTTTCCTTTTTTCCAAGTAAAAACCTTGGTGGGATTGGAGATGCTGGTATGGTCGTTACTCAGGATAAAGATTTTGCTGAAAGGCTTGTTTTAATGCGAAATCACGGTGCTCAACCTAAATATTTCCACAAAATTGTTGGAGGTAACTTCCGCCTGGATCCGATCCAGGCAGCTGCCCTGAGAGTGAAATTGCCGTATCTCGAACGATGGCATGCACAACGAGGTGAAAATGCCAAAAGGTATGACAGGCTCTTTTCTGAGACAGGTCTTCCTGGTACTGATCAGATTGTTTTGCCGAAAGAGGTGTACCCCAAGGTCTCCAGTGGAAAAGATACAACGGCAAATGTTCACATATATAACCAGTATGTGCTGCGAGTTGATCGCAGAAATGAACTTCGAGAATGGCTTGACAAGAACAATATTGGCTGTGAAATTTATTATCCCGTACCGCTGCATAAGCAGGAATGCCTGGGAACACTGGTCTCCAGTGTTCATTGTCCCGAGGCTGAGAAGGCGGCCGATGCAACCATAGCTTTGCCTATCTATCCGGAACTTACCGAAGCGATGCAGGCATATGTCGTTGAGAAAATAGTGCAGTTTTATGCCTAAGAGGTTACCATGAGAGGGTGATATTTGTAGCGTCTATTCTTTTCCGTATTCACTTCCAGGGTGACATATTGAAGCATCGTGCCACATTCTCTGATATGCCCTTAAGCGGAAAATGTTATATGGAAATTTCAGGATGGTTTTTACAAAATGAAAACCATCCTTGTGCGTAGACCCACAATTGCCAATGACCCTATCCAGGCTGTCGACAGTCATTACCAGCCAATTCTTCTTCTTTTTCATACTTTTCCTTGGGCTGTCTGCTTCGGGCAGTTTAGCCGGGGATGGGATCGCTCCTGATAGAAATATCTCTATGGTTCAGGGTGAACCTGGATCGCCTGAATGGAAAGTCCTCTGGGATAGGGCAAGAAATTTTGCCCGTGATGAAGATTATTCGCTCGCAATCAGGGCCTATTCTGATTTGTTCAGGATTAAACCGAACATCCAGGAAGCCAATTGGGAATATTGTAAAGTCCTCTTGATGGTCGAAGATTTTTCAACCGCTGCCAAAATCATTGGTGGCCTGTTGGATAAACAGCCAAACAATAGCGATTATCTTCTTGCAGGTGCTGCTGTTGCAAGTCACTGGAAAAATTATGAGACTGCAATTCGTTATTACGGGAGAGTTTTTGTAAAGGACCCCACCGGGATACACTCTGATACAGCTCTTCTGGGTCTTGCCACCAGCCTGCGAAACCAGGGGAAGAAAGATCTCGCCTTTTCTCTTCTTGAACAATTTAGCCTACGATATCCTGAAAATCATTCTATAATCCACCAATTAGCCCTGGATGCTCATGATCTTGGGAAAGGTGCCAAAGCCAGAAAACTCTATGCGAGACTACTGGAGAATCCGGATGTAGATGATAGGATAATCTTTCAAGCTGTCTTGGCTTTTGATGTCCCGGGCCATGAGAAAAAAAGCAGCTCACTCTGGCTGGAATACCTTGAACGTCATCCCGACTATATGCCATTTCGGCAAAAATTAGTAAAATATTATATGGAGATTGGTGCATTTGAAGCAGCACTTCTGCATCTTAGCTATCTTGCAGATAATATACGAAATAATGATCATTTCCTTTTGGAGGCAGGTGCAGTCTGTGAACGTGATTTAAAAAGACCTGATAGAGCTTTGTTCTTTTATGAGCGGTATAGACAAAAGTATCCTGAAAATCCGGAGATTAAGCTCAAGATATCTTCTATTCAGACCAGTCTGGCAAATGACTTTCTTGCAATTGTTGAGAATGGAGGGGCATTGCAGCTTTGGAGAGATCTTGCCGAAATTGAGCTCAATCGACAGGCAATATTTTACGAAATGGCAGATATTCTTGAGAAAAAAGAGCAGACCGTGGAGCTGATCGAGGTTCTGACTATTATATATCATCATTTACCACCTGAATCTGAAATTGCCTTACGAATTGCCCATCAATATTACCGGTTAAACGAGTACGACAAAACCCTGAATTATCTAAGTGCTGTTACTGGTGAAAAAAGTAAAACAAAGTCATACTATCTGATTAAAGGAGATACTGAGCTGCATCTCGGTTTGGAAATTGAAGCACTTGTTTCTTTTAAGCAAGGCTTATCGATTGATCCGCTCGACTTACAACTCAGAACTAACTGTCTCGAATTAGCTGGTAAACTCGGCAATGCGGATAAAATGAAATTGTTTTTTAATAGAGGGTTAAGGCTGTACGATGAAAGCGTGCCTGCTGATTTTGTGTTCAGTTATTTGAATCTGCTTTCCTATAATTTTCTGTTTCAGGAATATGAGAAGGTATACATTTGGGCTAGAGATCTTTTTGCGGGTGTACCAGAAACAATAGCCAGACTAGATATGCACAAGGCCGCAGCCTTACGAAAAGAAGGCAAAAAAAGGCGAGCCGAACAATTACTCCGACAACTACTGAACAATGACTTTTTTATCGAAGATATCCTGTTTCAGTTAGCAGAAAATGCGGTAGATGACCAAAATATTGCTGCTGCAGAGAGCTGGTACAATGCATTGCAGAAGGATAAAAATCAGACCGGTTCTCTTTTTTCCTTTGACCCTCAGGGATGCAGGTTGCTTCTGCTTAAAATAAATATATTGCGAGCTGAAGGTAAATATGGAGCAGCGCAGGACCTTATTGACAATTACCGGATTGCATCGGAAACAATACCTGTCTCAACAGAATTAATGCCTTTTTGGGTAATTCTGGAGAAACAGCGTTGCTGGCTAAGCTTCTATAAAGGTGAATTGCTGCAGGCCTATAAACAGTGCGGAGATTTTCTGGATAAATGGTCTTTTGATGCTGATTTGACAAGCTTGCAAGGGATTCTTGCCCGAAAATTGAAAAAGAACGATCTTGACCGGGATTCCATCAGGGAAATTTATATCGCCGGGAATCCTGTTTTAACCAGATTGCTCGCATTAGCGGATAAAGAAATTGAGTACAGGGAATATGATGCTGCCGAAAAACATCTGGGAGTTGTACTTGAAAGGTATCCACGCTCTGTTGTCGGTATGACTATTTGGGCTAAGCTAATGCTTGCCAGAGGAAATGGCGACAGCGCCACTGAGTTTTTGTCACAGCTTATTCGGCAATTTCCTGAGGAACCATATTTTTATAGAAAGCGGCTTGAAGTGGAAACACGCAGGGGAAGGTATGAGCAGGGATTGGTAGTGATGAGAGAAGAGGCGGGGGATGCCGAAGGTAATGAAGAACTGGCAATAATAATTACCTCTACTGGCGATGTTGAAGAGATTCTCACTCTTGCCAGATTATTATGGGGCACAAAACAACAGGAAAAATCGTTACAAATTTACAAACAATTGTTGGCTCAACCTGTGCTGGAGATTTTGAGTGAAAAGTTTAGACAAAAGCAGATAAACTATGATTCTCTTACCAGGGAAGATACTTTCTGGAACTCAATGATGCTCATGTTGCAGTCTGAACCTGAGGTCCTCACGGAGTTAATGGATCCACTGTTTCTGATTGATAATCGAGGTAATGATGCCGGGAAAATTGTTTCTGAATTATATGAAAAATATAGTTGGCAAAAATTGATCACCAAAGAATATATGGCTCGGAAAGCTGTTTTTGATCGTAATTATTACTTTGCCGAGCAAAGTTATAAGCGACTCATTGAAGAGGATTCCTCGGAGGGAATGAAAGATCTAGCCACAATTTATAGTAAAATAGGTAAATATCGCAAAGAAGCACAGGTTTACGAGGCAATGCAAAACAGTGGGACTACGTCTCCGGATTTACAGGAAGCCATTGAAAGAAACACCTTGCAGATGAGTCCACAAAGTATCCTTAATGCGGCATATGAGAAAAAGGATGGCAGGGATGGAAATATAGATGTGGAGACGACCAGCATTGGAACGTCTTTTTGGTTTACTCCTGATCTAAATAAAGATATTCGGTTAATTTATATGAATAATCGCTTTGAATCTGTGGATACTGATCAATCGACCAGGAGCAATTTTTTATATGCCGTTGCAACCTATGAATTTACGAAAGCATATGAATTAGTACTGGGTGCCGGAGCAGAAAAACTCACAGATGGTGAGGGGGACACTGATTACCAGTACGAAATTGAGTTTAAAGGGCAACTTGATGACTATGTCGACGGATATGTCCTTTTTGAGAAAAGACCGGTGTACGACACAATTGAGGCCATTCAGCGGCAAATAACCTTCCAGGCAATAGAAACGGGGCTGAGTGTTGAAACCCCCATTGGCTTGTCTTTTGGCGGGGATTTACATCATCGCAATTACAGTGACGATAATTCTCAGAACAGGTTCCACCTGTTTTCTTCGTATGGTATTTTTGGTGAGTCTTTACAGTTGGCATTGCGTTATGATTACAGGTATCTGGATAACGATCATGTGAACAATTCTAAGGCAGATATTTCAGGGAATGCGTCCGATGACCCGCCATACTGGAGCCCTTCATCATTCACAGAACATCTCATGAGCCTACGTTTTCAGCACGATTTTCTTGGCTATGAGCAGGGAAAAAAGAGGAGTATGAGCTATTACGCGATCGACAACGCTATTGGCCTTGAAGAAAATGAAAATCTCTCCTTTACTACTAAATTGAATATTTTTCTTGAAATGAGTCCGCATTTTCTATTAAAAGGCAACTTCACATTTTCAAAAAGCGATGACTACGAAGAAAAAGGTCTATCAATGTCATTGCACTATCGATGGTGATAGCTACTTTGTCTGTATCTCCTGTCAGGGACTCCGTAGGTTGGGTGCCTTACAGGATTTTTTTTTATGGAGGTTTTAATGATTCAAAGAATACCGATGTCGAAATCCGGCAATCAGAAATTAAGGGAAGAACTGCAGCATCTTGAAAGGGTTGAACGGGGTACGGTAGTCAAGGCTATTGAGGTAGCACGGGAACATGGTGATCTGAAGGAAAATGCAGAATATCATGCGGCCAAAGACCGGCAGGGTCATATCGAAGGACGCATCCTTGAACTAAAGGATAAATTGTCACGTGCAGAAGTAATAGATTGCTTAAAGGTGAGCACGAACAGTATAGTTTTTGGAACCGTGGTTCAACTGCTTGATCTCGATACGGACGAGGAGATCACCTATCAGTTATTGGGACCAGAGGAAGCTGATGTAAAAAAAGGTTCCATCTCTGTTCTTTCTCCGTTGGGGAGAAGCATGCTCGGCAAAGAAGTAGGAGATGAGGTCCTGGCGGTTACCCCAGGTGGAAACAGAGAATTTGAAGTAATGGGAATCAGCACCTCCAAATTTTCGTAATTTTGCAGGTATATTTTGCAGGTATTGGTGGCATGCGGTGTCTTTATTCCAGGTTTCCGGCGGGGTTCTGTAGAATACCCGTCAGGAACATAGAAAGGACATGGTCTGCAATCTCTTCAACAGTGTAATGGGTCTCCAGAGATACGTTCCAAACTCTTGAGACCTCGTCCAACGCTCCAAAATAAACACGTTTAGCGATATCCGGTTTAATATCTGGTTTGTAGATGCCGCTTTCTTGACCCTTTTTAATTATATCTGCTATTATTCCGATATACTCACTGAATTTATTGTTGCGATAATTTTTTATAACTTTGTTCGTTTGTCGAAGTTCGATCTGGATCACCTCAGCAAGGTTCTTGTTTTTTTTCATGGCCATGAGGTGCTGGATCGTATAGATTTCCAGCATTTTTTCCGGATCATCCTCCGTACTGAGTAGTTTATCGGTTTTTTCGACAATTTTTCCTACTTCTTCTTCAAATACGGAGAGCAGTATATCGTATTTGTTATTGAAATAGAGATAAATTGTTCCATCAGCAACCTTGGCTTCTTTGGCAATATCGGATATTCTTGCAGTGAAAAATCCTTTTTTCGCAAAGACTTTGGTTGCAGCCGAAATAATTTTTGAATGTTTATTTTCTGCTTTCATTCCTAAAATAGAAAGATCGAAAGTAAAACAATTAACCCCGGTAAATGGGAAAATAAGCCGGGACTCAGTTCAGTGCCCCCTCGGAGTCTATCGCTTACCTGAGGGGTATAAGTGCCTTGAAGGTAACTTTAACTTTATAATTTCAATACACTCTTCAGATCTCTTGTTTTTTTGACAGGAAATCTGGAGTAAGGCACTAAAATACGAAAAATATGAATGACTATTCATTCATGTAATATTTCACATCCCTTTTGTCAATGATCAATCAAAACGACAGGGATTATTGGCCTGTTTTCTCGTTGTGAAAAGTTTTCGATTAAGAGCTTAAATTACAAAACTGACTGGAGTAGTCTATGAAAATTCTTGTTGTTGGTTCAGGTGGACGGGAACATGCCCTTGTCTGGAAAATCAAGCAAAGCAAAAAAGTAGAAAAGATTTATTGTGCCCCAGGCAATGCTGGAATTAGCCGTATGGCCGGTTGTGTAGATATTCCGGTAACCGATGTTAAAAAATTACTGAAATTTGCCAAGAAAGAAAAAATTGACCTGACGGTAGTTGGTCCAGAGTCATCATTGGTGGCTGGTATTGTTGATGCCTTTGAAAAGAACGGGCTGAGGATCTTCGGTCCCACCATGAAGGCTGCAGAGCTGGAAGGCAGTAAGGTATTTTCCAAGGAATTTCTGAAAAAATATAAGATTCCCACCGCTGCATTTAAAGTATTCAAAGACAGTGCGAAGGCAAAAAAATACATCGATTCCCATGGGGCGCCCATCGTTGTTAAGGCTGACGGGCTTGCGGCTGGGAAAGGTGTGATAGTTGCAAAAACTATTGAGGAAGCCAAACAAGCCGTGGATCTCATTATGGCTGATAAGGCTTTCGGTAAGGCCGGTGACACGATTATTATTGAATCCTGTCTCACTGGAGAAGAGGCCTCTTTTATAGCCTTTACAGATGGCAAAACCGTTCTCCCTCTCCCAACATCTCAGGATCACAAAGCGGTATTTGAGAAAGACGAAGGTCCCAATACTGGAGGGATGGGAGCATACTCCCCCGCTCCAGTGGTTACAGATAAAATTGCCGATTTTGTCATGAACAGGGTAATGCTGCCTACGATAAAAGGGTTGGAGGCCGAGGGGAGACCCTATAAAGGAATGCTCTATGCGGGACTGATGATTGATGGTGATACAATAAACGTTCTGGAATTTAATTGTCGTTTCGGAGATCCTGAAGCCCAGCCGCTGCTGATGCGGCTAAAAAGTGATATAATAGATATCTTTGAAGCTGCGATTGATGGGAAGCTGGATCGAGTTGAGATGAAAATTGACCCACGACCCACAGTATGCGTTGTTATGTCCTCTGGCGGATATCCAGGGCCATATGTGAATGGTACAGTAATCAAGGGATTGACAAGGGCTTCCGAGTGCCGGGGGGTTGAAGTATTTCACGCCGGTACTGCAAGAAAGGGAGGTCGGATTGTTACCAACGGCGGTCGTGTTCTCGGGATCACTGCAGTTGGCAACACCTTAAAAGACGCTATAGCCAGGGCCTACAGTGCTGTTGATGAAATTCAATGGACCAATTGTTATTGCAGACGGGATATCGGTGAGAAGGCTTTGCGGCGCACTTCTAAAGTATCGACACTGCCGTTGGTCGGAATTGTCATGGGCAGTGATTCAGATCTACCTGTTATGAAAGCGGCAGCTGATTTTTTAAGATCGGTCGATATCTGCTATGAGATGACTGTTGCCTCGGCTCACCGTACCCCGGAAAGGGCAGTTGAATATGCCCAAACTGCCAAGCAAAGAGGATTGAAGGTGATAATTGCCGGTGCTGGCATGGCCGCACATCTTGCGGGTGTACTCGCTTCGCAGACAGATCTTCCTGTAATCGGCGTGCCCTTGGATTCTTCCACACTGGGTGGTTTGGACGCGCTTCTGTCCACTCTACAGATGCCGCCGGGTATACCTGTGGGCACCATGGGGATTGGCAGGGCCGGTGCCAAGAATGCCGGAATATTTGCCTTAAAAATCCTCGCCCTGGAAAATCCGGATTTTGGCAAAAAACTTGTTAAATTACGTCATGACATGATTAAAGAGGTTGAAGAAAAAGCACGAAAAATTAATGAGTAAAAACGGTTATCCTGGCCTTGTGGGAACATCCATTGACCTTGCTGTAACGTATTTACGTCAGGGAGGGATTGTGGCTTTTCCCACAGAAACCTATTACGGGTTGGCCGTCGATCCTGACTGTGCTCCTGCCGTCACTAAATTGTTTGTGGTGAAGAACCGGCAGGAGTATAAACCATTGCTTCTGCTCATTGAGAAAAAGGAGCAACTTGAGAACGTCGTTCAGAAGGTTCCAGCTGCGTATTGTCCTCTGATAAAAAAATATTGGCCAGGACCGTTGACGCTCATCTTCCAGGCAAAAAAGACTGTCAATCTGCAGATTACCGGGAATACCGGAACAGTTGGAGTACGGATTTCACCGCATCCTGTGGCTCAGGAACTGGTGAAACGGATGGGGAAGCCGATTACTGCAACGAGTGCTAATATCTCTGGTCTTCCTCCGGCTCGAACAGCGCAAGATGTAGTCGAAATGTTAGGGGATAGTGTTGACTATATAGTTGATGGCGGGCAAACTGAAGCAGGACTTTGTTCGACGATTCTAAACGTTCAAAAAGGCAAACTTCGGCTTCTTCGTCGTGGACAGATAGATTTATCTGAAGAACTTGGAGGCATGTGAAAAAAATAACCGGAGACATATATTTGATATCTCGGAGTCTCGTTCCTCGCTTACCGGAGGATTATTTTTTTCACATAACGCGGAGATCGGGCGAAAAGGCAGTAAATCAACGGGCTCATAGATAGGATTTCAATATGAATGCACTGAAATGGGACAAAGAGTTTGCCTTAGAACAGGCAGCCGATGATGCGGAGTTATTGGAGGAGTTGCTGGAAATATTCAAGGAATCCTTTCTATCGGATCTGCAACTCATTGAAGAGGGACTGGCTGAAGGATCCGCAGTAAAGATTATGGGGGCGGCACATTCAATAAAAGGTGCGGCTGCCAGTCTTGGGATACTTGGAATACATGAGACTGCTTTGCAGGTTGAGGAAGATAGTCGGGCTGGGGGGGTGGATGTTGCCCGTGAAAAGGTTGAGGTTCTACAGTCGTTGCTGACTGATCTCCAGACTGTTTGATTAAGGGTTCCACCACTTTTTAGTGTCGTTTAAAATGGTGGAGTCCACTATTGGGGGTTTTTGCTAGTCTCTGGTCAAGCTTCTATATTTTATGCGGTGCGGTTGATCGGCTGCTGCACCGAGTCGGCTTTTGCGATCCTTTTCATAATCTGAATAGTTCCCTTCAAACCAAACAGTCTGTGAATTTCCTTCAAAGGCCAGGATATGGGTGGCAATCCTGTCGAGAAACCATCTGTCGTGACTTATTACTACCGCACAGCCGCCAAAGTTTTCAAGGGCTTCTTCCAGTGCTCGCAGGGTGTTCACATCCAGATCATTAGTCGGTTCATCAAGGAGCAGGACATTGCCGCCTTCTTTGAGGGTTTTGGCAAGATGAACGCGATTCCGCTGACCACCTGAGAGTAAACCGACCTTTTTTTGTTGATCCGATCCGGAAAAATTGAATTTTCCAACATACGCACGACTGTTCACCTCTTTTGTGCCCAGCCAGACGGTGTCCTGCCCATCGGAGATAGCCTGCCAGATGGTCTGCTCTGGATCAAGTTTATCGCGGCTTTGGTCAACATAGGCAAGTTTTACAGTATCTCCAAGGCGTATTGACCCAGCATCTGGTGTTTCCTGGCCAATAATCATTTTAAAAAGGGTACTCTTTCCGGCACCGTTTGGACCAATAACACCGACGATCCCACCGGGAGGTAGACTAAATTCCATGTTTTCAACGAGGAGACGATTGCCAAAAGATTTAGTGACATTATCCGATTCAATAACCACCTTCCCGAGGCGCGGACCGGGAGGTATAAAAATTTCCAATTCTTTAGCAAGTTTTTCGGTCTCTTTGGAGAGCAGTTGCTCATATGAGCTTATTCGCGCTTTTGATTTGCTTCGCCTTCCCTTCGGACTCATTTTGATCCATTCCAGCTCTCTGCGCAGGGTACGTTGCCGGTCACTTTCTTTCTTTTCTTCCATGGCCAATCGCTTCTCTTTCTGCTCCAACCATGAGGAGTAGTTTCCCTTCCATGGGATCCCAACACCTCGGTCTAATTCGAGAATCCAGCCAGCAACATTGTCGAGGAAATACCTGTCATGGGTGACAGCGATGACAGTGCCGGAATATGCTTGCAGGTGTTGTTCCAACCAGGCGACAGATTCCGCATCCAGATGGTTTGTTGGTTCGTCAAGCAGTAAAATTTCCGGTTGCTTGAGAAGAATGCGACATAATGCAACCCTGCGTTTTTCCCCCCCGGAAAGAATACCGCATTTGGTGTCGGCTGCTGGGCAGCGAAGGGCATCCATGGCCATTTCCAGGCGACTGTCAAGATCCCAGGCCGAGAGATTGTCGAGTTTTTCCTGTACGCTCCCTTGTCTGTCGATGAGGGCCTGCATTTCATCATCGGACATGGGTTCAGCAAATTTCTCATTTATTTCATTAAACTCACTGAGAAGGTCAACCGTTTCCTGGACACCTTCCTCGACGACCTGTTTAACGGTCTTTTCCGGATCAAGTTCCGGTTCCTGTGGAAGGTAGTCAACCCGGTGTCCTGGGGCAAGATGGGTCTCTCCGTTAAAATCTTTATCTATGCCGGCAAGAATTTTTAGAAGAGTACTCTTGCCAGAACCGTTCAACCCCAAAACGCCAATTTTAGCTCCATAGAAATAGGAGAGGGATATGTCTTTTAAAATCGGCTTACTATCATAATATTTGCTTACTTTTATCATCGAATAGATGATTTTCTTGTCGTCTGTGCTCATTGAGGAAATCCTTTGGTGACTTAGAAATTAGTTTCTTGTTTTTTCGCAGGAAAATCGTTTCGTGAATGAACTTATACCCCTTAGGGGGGCACTGAAAAAAGCACCCCTCAAGGGGGTACTAAACAGAGTCCCGCTCTTTTCAGCAGGGTTTGTGATGATTTATAAGGAGTAAAACTCGGTTGCGCCGATGATAGTACAAAAAAAAGCGCGATAATCAAACAGGAGATTATCGCGCTTTTCATCATCTGCTCTAAAAAAGCAGTAACAAATTTCAAGAACTGCTGTTTATTTTTTACTATCCTTATCTACGAGCTCTTTGGCCAGGAGGGCTCCAACTGCACCAAGCAGACCAAGGTTTCTGATCTTTTTCATTGCTGGCTTGACCATGGAGGCGAGCATAGCTCTTCTTCTTACCTGTCCCATATCGGCAAGTTCTGGTGTATGGCTGGAAAAGAGCAAATCCATATCCTTTTTAACACCAAAATACCTGCTGTTTGGACCCAGCTCACCGCCATTAGGTTCGACCCCTTTGGCACCATTTTTGACGTATTTGGCAACTTCTGATTTCGGATCGTCAAGGTCCCCAAAAATTCTAGCACCGGTAATACAGGTCTGTACACAAGCTGGCTCTGAACCAGCGTCAACTCGTGGTTTACAGTAGGTACATTTGTCAGCCTTTCCGTCCTCTGATACATCATCAACTAAAGCAGGATTAACATACCTGGCATTATAAGGACAGGCATCAACACAGGCTCCGCAGCCAATACATCGGTTTTTATCGATCTGTACTGTACCGTCAAAGGGATCCTTCCAGGTGGCTGCAACTTCCATCGTGGTGGTTTTACCGGTTTTACTACCGGTTTTACTATTGGTAAACGTCATCTCCTCTGGGTCGGCAGGGCACTCTGGCACACATACCGGGTCCGTACAGTGATTGCAAAGCCCGGGGTAGTAAGTCGACGCAATTTCATCGCCAACCATGCTGGGGCCCATTCGAAAAACCCAATTACGATAAAAATCTACAGGGACCTCCCATTCTGCTTTGCAGGCGATGGTGCAGGCATGGCAGCCGACACATCGTTCAAGGTCGATAATCATTCCGTATTGCATTGTATTCTCCTGAAATAATATCTTTAAAGCCGAATTTAGTGCCTCACCCCTCAAGGGGGCACTGAACTGAGTACTCCTGAAAACCTGTCTAAAAAAACAAGAAATCTGGATAGTGGATTGAAATTAGAAACTTATAGAAATCACCAAGGCACTTATGCCGGCTTATTTACCGTTTACCGGTGTTAGACAGTGGCCGGAATATCAATAACCTTGCCATCTTTGGTCAATTTGACAAAGTTGTTACGCATTCCATGGGCCCCGGTCTCAGGGTCAACTGTAATTTTAGTTATAAGACTCGTATCATCCACACCAGCGTCAACACCCACACTCATCAGCGGGTTAGATGAACCGTAGCCATGGGCCATGAAAACCGAATCCTTTCGAATGCCCGGGGTAGTCTTAACCGTTGTTGTGGTTCGTGACTTTATCCCTTCTTGATTAATAAAACCAACGACATCTCCGTCCTTAAGACCCATTTCTGCAGCGGCCTTGTCGTTTAACCAAACAGGGTTGTCGGGCATTGCCTTATTCAGCCAGATATTATTTTGGGTCCTATTGAAAGTATGTACCGGAACCCGGCCATAGAGAAGCCTTGCATATCCGGCGGGTGCTTGCTCAACAGGCACATAGGTAGGGACACCTGGAAAACCAGCATCTGCAATGTCTTCATTGTAGAGCAGGACTTCAAAATCCTCAGGCATCTCATACGGGTCTTTACCGTCGCGGAGATGAATGCCACCTTCTTTTTTTAGTTGAGCAAGAGACAGTTTTGCAACACTGAGGTTTTTCTCAACCATTTCTTCAACGGTCTGAACCGGGATGTCTTTTTCATAGCCCATCCGCTTGGCGATTTCATTGGTAATATAGACCTGGTCTTTACGTTCAAACATCGGAGCCGCCAGTGGCATTCTTGCTGTGATATATTGTTGGTGCTTGTCAGCAAAATCCCATTGTGTACCGGTTTTGATATAATCATAGCGTTCAAGATAGCTCACTTCAGGCAGGAGGATGTCAGCCCACATGGTTGCGTCTGTTGGCATGACATCAACACACATGACAAAATCCATCTGTTTCAGCACATCTTTCATCTTTTCCTGTCCCGGAATGGTCTGGATAGGATTCTGTCCCCAGATAACACATCCTTTTATGGGATAAGGCTTTCCTGTTAAGGCAGCATCTCTGATCAGTTCTGTCGGAGTTCCGGGAGGAGAGTAGGGATAGAGCTGGTCTTCATCATCGTTGACATTCAGATTATGTTCGTCATCATGCTCTTGTTTAGCCCAACTGAGTTTTCCAACCTTTGGACCTTTTGGTGGAACCCAACCGCCTTTAACAAAGTAGGCTCCAAGGAGTCCGGTGAGGCAGGCAAGGGAGCGTTGTCGCTGGAAATCGTTGCCATACCAGGAGACATGGCGACCGGGATGGATAGAAACATTTGGTGAATTGGCCGCCAGCATTTCCGCTACTTCTTTAATTTGGCTGGCAGGTATGTCACATTCTTTCGCAGCTTTTTCAAGGCTCCAATCTTTAATACCTGCTTTGAATTCATCAAAGCCATCTGCGTATTCTTCAATAAACTCTGTATCATATTTGTCCTCAGTGACGAGGTAGTTCATGATGGCAAGCAGAAAAGCTGTATCAGTACCAGGCTTTATTTTCACCCAGATGTCTGATTTGGCGGCCGATGCTGAGTAGCGTGGATCGACAACTATCAGTTTTGCGCCATTTTGTAATCCTTTAATATATCGTTTGATATGGCTTACATGTACATTTTCGCCAAAATGGCCTCCCAGCAGAAAAATGACCTTGGCATTCGGCATGTCAACATGTTCACCGGGAGCCATGCCCATGGTTGCGAGATAGGCTGTGTCACGAATACCTCGGCACTGAAAAAAAGAGGCCTCGCTTACATTGTGGGTACCGACTGTCCGCTCCATGAAATGCATGGGGTATTTGGCGGTTGATCCATGGGGAAACATGCAAAGACCCTGAGGACCATATTTGTCCTGCACTGCTTTTAGTTTGGAGCCGCATTCATCCAGGGCTTCTTTCCAGCTGATTCTTTTCCATTTAGGCTTGCCACGTTCGCCGACGTTCTTAAGGGGGTATTTAAGTCTATCTGGATCATAGAGGAGCTGAATGCCGGCATTTCCGCGTGCACAGATAGCGGCACCATTGTCAATAGACTTGGGGTTACCTTCGAGCTTAACCAGCCTGTCACCGCGCTTTTTCCCGACGAGCTGACATCTCCAAAAACACATTTCACAAACGCCACCGACGACGGTCTCGTCTTTCAATGATCCCTTTGCTTCAAGGGGGGAACGTGTGATTCCAGTCTCTGATGCAATAGCGCCAGAAAGTGGTAATGCGACAGCTGCCAATGAGGCAGATTGTAAAAATTTACGCCTCGTTATGTTGAACGCCATATTCTTTTTCCTCCTTTGTGAAAAAATCAATAAAGCTTATAATTATTTTGTAAAAAGGATGCTGGGCTTCCTCTTTAACTTTTGTTGCAAAAATTGAATACCATGGCAGTAAAAAGCGAGCCAAAAACTCCTCTTCCCCATCTCTGTTTTGATCTTCTGCCAGAAAAGAGAGGAATTCGAGCTGATGTATTAAGCTGTCGGGAAGATCTGCACCTTCCCTAAGGTTGTAGCCCAGTGAATGGTAGTAGGTTAAGATCTCGTCAGAATATTTCCCTCTGAGTGTCTTTTCTAAATAGACTGACCCGTACGGTGGTGCAGCAACATGGGGTACGCCATTGATAAAAAGCCTGGTGTACTCAACCTGGAGATCTTCAAGAATATCCTTACTCCGACTGAATTCCTGCTGTAAAAAATCCTTTTCTTCATTGGCACCAAGAGCATCAAGCAGCCCGTAGAGACTAGCCAGGTAGTTTTCAGAAAACCATTCAGGACCAGGATATTGCATACTTTGGGCACAGAACCGATAGAGCGTGGCAATGTGATCGGTTGGTGAGCTCTTTTGCATTGGATGTGTAATTAAATGTAGAAAGAATTACAGAGAGGGCGTGGAAATCTCTGTACGTTATAGGGCTTAGCTGGATGTACTACAATGTAGAACGCCACGCATAGTACTTTTCAGAGATGATTTTGTAAATACCACAATGTGGCTCTTAGGTGGTTGCGTAATCCCAGTATTGTTGTACAAATATGAGAAAATATTTAAAAATTATTTAAAAGCCTTTTTCTATACAGGAAAGCAGGTAACTAATAAACTAAAAACTAAGCTATTTTTAACTGTAATTGAAAACGACATGGGGGAAAAAATGACAGGCATTGCGGGGAAGAATTACGGAAAGGTATGGTTTTTCAGGAGGTAGAGGTAGTAGGCGTTGACTTTGCCGATGAGATTTTCTGTTTCCTGATAGGGAGCGTGTCGGCCACGACTGAGTGATTTAGTGTTTTCTCCGGCATTCCAGGCGGAGATGACCAGCTCAAGTTTCCCGTCGAATTTGTAGTTATATTTGGCCACAAGATAGCAGGTGATAAGGATGTTGACGGCCGGGTCAAAAAGGTCTTTTTTTTGCAGATTCTCAAGTGTTTTTTGGGAAACATAACGAAAATGAGTCTTTGATTGAGCAAGCTTCTTTGAGGCCTCTTTTCCGGTTGTTAATAGAATTTGGCCAAGTCCAAGAGCATTTTTATTTGAAATGGCCTGTGGGCTTGCCCCTGACTCCGCGAGGATAAGTGCACGGATAAAATCTGGGCTGACCTTATGCCTGGGGACGAAATAAGAAAAATTTGAAAAATAGCGAATGAGATGATCGTAACGGGCCAGTTTTTTTATTTCATTTTGGCTAACGCTGTTGTTTTTATATTTTTTAACAGAACTATGCAGGTTACTCCGGGATTCTGTAACAGCAGTGAAGATGAAAAAAAACGCCAGGAAGATATGTGGAGCCAGGGATCGCTTCTTTTTCATCTATTTTGATAGTTGTCTGTGAGTATTACAGCTTAGGAATTGTACAATAGTCTGGTAAAGCAGAAAGGGATCACA
>WTAT01000157.1 GCA_013139415.1 Desulforhopalus sp. | reverse complement strand
AGCATTGTGAGTAAATGAGGAGTACGTTTGGGGACGCCATATAGAACGGGCACTTAGCGAATATCGTTAAGTGCCCGTTTTGTTTTTGTCTACCACCATGTCTACCATACATGGTAAACATTTTGCTAAGAGCAAATCAAGCTCCCTGTAAATATCCCTCAAAGTCATACATCTTTTCCTATAGCCTTAAGCTCCAAGGGTATAGGGGTACCCCCCCATGCCCCCTGACCCTCTACCAGTTATAAGGTACCTCTACATTTATAAGGTACCTCTACATTTTCGGGGAACCCTTTTTTGCCTGACATCCCCTTTTTCTCAGCGTCGTGCGATGTCCCCAATATTATCGGCAATGCTTCCTCCATCTCGCTCTCCTTTTCAACCGAAACGGTTCCGGCTTGGTGGTCTACCTTATTTTACTGCCGCAACCTCTCCACCACCCCAAGGTAACGTTCAATGCTCTCAGGCTCAGGGTTTTTATAAGCCGTGTGCGCAGGAAGTCTATGGCAGCCTGCATTACGGTGCGGTTTTCAGGTGTATCGGAAAATGTTAGCACCAAGGGCTCTGTCACCGGCTTGAGTTGATAACATTTTGCCCAGGGCGAATGTGGTAGGTTCGTAGTAAGCATCTCTTGTATGATACAGACCTGAGGCGGAACTTGCTCCCGCGTCCCTTGGGGATCTGACCTTATTGTGTAAGGATCGGGGCGATGACGGTGCGTTGTTTTGGGGCTAGAATCAACCGGGTATCAGCTTGCCAGCGCTACCGGTATCTTGATTAAGTTCTCCATTTCTTCTCTGTGTAGCTAAATAGAATGTGAAAGCCTTCTCTCGCTACGTCTTAGGGTAATTGTCCAGACTTCCGTTGGAGAATGGAATAACTGTAAGGTTGAGTGAATATCGGCGCTTATGTCTGTACGAGTTAATGCGATTATTGGGCTGTCCGACTCAGCTCCCACGCATCCTGATCGAAAGTTCCTTCCAGAGCATGTCTCCTCTATAAATACGAATGACCTCAATAGGTGTTCGTATACCAACAGCGATCTCCTTAACGATAGGCCATGGGTCATCATTCGATCGAAGAGTACTGTGCAGTGTTTCTTTGCCACTGTGAACCGATACTACCCGAATTCGCTGAGTGCCCTCGTCGGCGCTGCCCGAATGACTGATACCGTGGCGGACGAGCCGTCGAAGCGACCAGGTACCGTATCACAATCTACCCATAGAGAGCGAATCTTCCCTATCTCTGTGTAGATCTTTTTGATGCCTTTACGAAACGAACTGATTGCCTTCTCTGCTAGTTGAGCGTCTGCAAAAAGGTCTGAATCCTTGAGGTCACCATGTATGAAGTTATTACGCTTTTCTCGCATAATCTTAACGTCGGACCATGGTTGTCGTTCCCAACAAGCTTCCTTTTGACACGTTCACATACTTGCTCTCGGGCCAAAAGACCATGATTTGTGACTCAGTTATTTCAAGGCCTATCCTGTCGGCTGCGCAATTATATCTTTCTAAGGTTTTGAGAAGTTCCGGAATGAAGTCGGGTTGCTGCAGTTTTTTCATGGACAAGTGACCCTAACGTCATAAAAGTGATTGATGTGTCGAACGTTTGGGGGTTCTGGCATATGGGGCAGTTTGCAGCTGATTACCGTAACCTCTTTGGCGAGCTTCCTTCTGAGACCTTGCAAAAGGTGCCTACCTAAATCTGTTATGTGTGAATCCTCTGCAACCTTCTTTTTTCTCATGATTTCTAAAAAGAAATCATATAGTCTATTGAGGTTAAGACTTTAAGTATCTTGACCTCAATATCTTTGCATCCGACTATAACTCGTACCTGTAAATTACCCTGTGGATTCATTAAGTTTTTTTATCTGTACAGCACTGACCTTGAACTCTGGTATCTTAGCAATAGGATCAAAAGCATCGGAACTCGTCAGTACATTGGATGGGTTTTCCCCGAAATGGATCGGCAAGAACAAGTTACCGGGTTGTACTGTATCCGATAGTCTTGCCGCTACAGTCATCTCCCCCCTTCTTGAGGTGATTACCAGCATGTCTTTATCCTTAATTCTCAATGCCTCTGCATCTTTCGGATGTATTTCCACGAATCCGGTTTTCTGTTCCGCATCCAGATGTGGGGAAACACGGGTCATAGTCCCGAAATGGTAATGGGCAAACATCCTTCCGGTAGTCAAAAGGAAAGGATATCTCTTATCGGTTGCCTCGGCCGGTTCCTTGAACTCGACTCCATGAAATCTACCTTTTCCACGGGCAAAACTCTCTTTATGCAGAAATGGAGTTCCCGGATGATCATCCACAGGGCACGGCCACTGCAGGCCATTTATTCCAAGACGTTCATAGCTCATCCCACCATAACTTTTGGTCAGACTAGCCATCTCATCAAAAATCACCTCTGGGGAATCGTAATTCATTTCATATCCCATGGTGGTTGAAAGGCGGCTGATGATCTGCCAGTCCGGAAGTGAATCTCCCAAAGGTTCCACGGCTTTTCTGATACGCATACAGCGCCGCTCGGTATTAGTGAAAGTACCTTCTTTTTCAGCAAGAGAAGAGGCTGCAAAAACCACATCAGCAACCTGGGCAGTTTCCGAAAGGAAAATGTCTTGAACAGCAAGAAAATCAAGGCTTTTCAGGGCGTGGCTGAAATGGTTCCAATCGGGATCACTAAGTTTCGGGTTTTCCCCAATAACATAAAGAGCCTTTATCCTGCCTTCTATCATTTCCTGAACCATATCCGTAATGGTCAACCCCGGCTTGTCAGGCACCGATTTATTCCAGGCTGCTGAAAATCGCTGTATAACCTCTGCATCCGTCACCGGCTGGTAACCGGTGAGCACGTTGGGAAGCCCGCCCATATCACAGGCTCCCTGAACGTTGTTCTGACCGCGAAGCGGATTCACCCCGCCTCCATAAACGCCGACATTGCCGGTAAGCATAGCCAGGTTACAGCAGCTTTTTACATTATCAACTCCTGTAGTGTGCTGAGTGATACCCATGGCATAAAGCAGAGCTGAAGGGCGATTAAGAGCATACAACTCCGCCATACGTTCAATATCCTTAGCCGGGATGGAGGTTATGGTCTCAACAGTTTTCGGGTCGTATCCCCTCACCGTTTTCTCCAGTTCCTCAAAACACTCGGTTCGCTTCTCGATGTAGTCTGTAGAATGGTAGTTCTTCTTGATAATAACGTGCATCATTCCATTTAACAGGGCAACATCGGTTCCTAAACGCTGGCTTACCGCACAGTCGGCGTACGGGGTAAGCTGGATTTGACGAGGATCAGCTACAATTAGTTTGGCTCCTTTCTCTTTGGCCTTGAAAATACGACTGGCAATGAGGGGATGACAAGCCGTGGTGTTGGATCCGATTACCATGATACAACCGGAATCCTCTATCTCAGCGATGGAATTTGTCATCGCTCCACTTCCAAAAGCTGCAGCCAGACCGGCTACAGTGGAAGAGTGTCAGAGCCTTGCGCAATGATCTATATTGTTGGTCCCGATGACTGCACGGGTAAACTTCTGGGCAAGGTAATTCTCCTCGTTGGTAACTTTGGCGGAGACCAGAACACCGACACTGTCCGGACCATATTCAGCAATGGTTTTATTGAAGGCGTTAACCGTCTTTCGGAACGCTTCATTCCAGGTCGTCTTCTTCAGATTACCATTTTCCCTTACCAAGGGTGCTTTCAAACGCATGAAACTGTTTATATGCTCGTGAAGGTTCCATCCCTTGATGCAGAGCTTGCCTTCATTTACAGGATGAGTCTTGAGCGGCTGGGTCGCAACCAATTCACCGTCGATCACTTCAAACAAAACTCCACAGCCTGTGCCACAGTATGAACAGACCGAGGGAACGAGTCTGCAGTTCATATTATTCTCCATAATCTGACCATTATTCTAAAGCGGCGAGCCGCAATTATTAATGATACCCTTCGGGTACTCTGTTTAGTCCCCCCTTGAGGGGGATAAGTACCTTCACGAAATTCCTTTCTAAAAAACAACAGATAAGCGAAGACTTCGAATGAATTTCTAAGGTACTAAACTTTTTCCAACGGTTTGGGCTCCAGAGTAACCTTGTCGCCGAGAACACTGAACGGTGACTGGTCAACACTGCTACCTGTATCATAATCAAAGACATTACTGACAATGCTGTTCACTTTCCGGTATAAAAGACGAAGCGGAATATCCATAGGACATGCCTCCTCGCATAATCCACAGTCAATGCACCGACCGGCCATATGGGTGGCCCGCACCAGGTGAAAAATGGGAACATCCGGGGGCAGGCGGCCGCTATGTACCAGATCGGTATTTTCAAGGCTGCAATCCTTGCAGAAGCAGACAGGACAGATATTCCTGCACCCGTAGCACTTGATACATTTCTGAAATTCATACATCCAGCGGGAAAATCGCTCATCCTGACCAGCTACCTCAGTTTCTTCAACGTCGCTGTTTAAGGGCAGGCCGAACTTGATCTTATTAGCTCCAGGTTTTTCCGGTTCGAGATAAGAACATGACGCGTGGGATTTCGACGGAGATGGACAGCAGTTAACAGTGAGTGTTTTTACATTCTCTAAAGGGAGTTGGTTCCAAATGGCCAGGACATTCAAGGCACGTTGAGTGCAATCCCTTGCCAGCATTCCAATCACACTATCAGGATGACGTCTACTTATTTTTGTTGCTAATTTTTCCAACGAATAACGGGAATCGCTATTCACCAACCCGGCTAATTCCTCCAGATTATCAGTACTAAATCCATGGGGAATCGGGTGGCCGTCAACAAGGCGGTAGCCAAGAAAGATATCCACCTTGCCCGTTTCCAACCATTGTTTAACCGTCTGTTTCAAGTCTTTCATATTCCACCTGTCATATCGTCTCAATCTGGCCTGGAGCAGCAATATTATCTCTAGAGCCCGGGTTATTCAGCTCCAATCTATCCAGCCATGGCTGCATATCATAATTTTTAAGTGGGTTGGGACCAAGGTCTCTGATCTTTTCAGTAAACCCACTCACTACTTCAACGAATTTTCCCGCTTCAGCTGATGAAATCCATGACAGATGAAGTCGATCGCCCATGCCGATAAATTCAAGAAGTTCCTGCAAAAAGGTGACACGTTTGATAGTCATAAAATTACCGTACAGGTAATGGCAGTCTCCAACGTGTCAGCCTCCCACCAGAACCCCGTCAACCCCGCTCTGAAAAGCCCTTAATATATGGTGAGGGCTGATGGTGGTGGAACACATTACCCTTACCGCCCTGATGTTTGGCGGATATTGCATCCTGTTGACGCCCGCCAAATCGGCAGCACCATAGGCACACCAGCTACAGAAAAAAGCCAGGATCTTAGGTTCAAATTGCTCACTCTTCACAGTATTTCTCCTCTGTTTTCCGACATGACAGCAGGAAAACGGGAATCTATTGATAATTATTACAATTCTGCCAGCGCCCCTTCGATCTGGGCATAAATTTGGCGATTTTCGAATCCTTTAAGAACAGGAGCCTCAGACGGACATGCAGCAGCACAGGCCCCGCATCCCTTACACAATGCCTCGTTGACCTGGGCCACACCCTTTTCAAGATTGAAGGTAATGGCCCCATAGGAACAGACATTGATACAGCCCATACAGCCGCAGCAGTGTTGCTCGTTAATCCTGGGAACCATACCGCCCACCTGAATAGCATCCCGGGCTAAAATATTCAGTGCCCTTGAAGCAGCGGCCTTGGCCTGGGCAATGCTCTCGTCAATCGGTTTGGGATAGTGAGCCATGCCACAGAGGAAGACTCCCTCGGTGGCAAAATCCACAGGTCGCAACTTTTGGTGAGCTTCCAGCAACCAACCGTCCTCATCCCGTGGAACTTTAAAAAAACCGGACAACGATGTATCTTCCCGTGGGACTATCGCCGTGGCAAGGCAGAGAATATCTGCCTCTACAGAACAGCGATAACCGATAATCGGGTCATCAAACTCCACATTGACGATGTCCCCTTCCGCACTTACCACCGGTTTGTTCTCCGGCGTATACCTGAAAAACATCACACCCTGTTCACGGGCATCACGATACAGCATTTCACGGATACCGTAGGTGCGAATATCCCGGTAGAGCACAACAACCGTCATTTCAGGATTTTTCTTTTTGAGCTCTAAGGCACTGATCACAGTATGGGTACAACACACCTTCGAACAATACGGATGGTTCACGTCTCTAGACCCTACACACTGAATAAAGGCAACAGTCTGGGCCGAAGTTACTTTAGGATCATTGTTTCTGAGTAAATCATCCATCTCCAGATGGGTCACCACAGCCGGATGACTACCGTAAAGATATTCGTCTGGTCTATACTCTTCTGCTCCAGTAGCGATAATCGCAACACCATGCTGTATCGTCCTGGTGGATGAAGCATCGGCGATTTCTGTTTCAAAATTACCGACAAAACCTTTGACATTCTTTATAGCGGCACCGGTGCAAACGGTTATGTTCTCCTTTGTCGTGACCTCATCCGTCAGTTCACGAAGATAGGGCCCGACCAGCTCTCTTCCCGCTGCCCTATGGATGTTTCTAGCATGTCCCCCCATCACCTCCGCTTTCTCAACAAGAGTGACCGGGTATCCCTGATCTGACAGGGACAGGGCCGCGGTCATACCGGCGATGCCCCCTCCAACAACCAAGGCAGATCTGGTAATTGGCAGATCATTCTGATACAGAGGATCCAGCAGGAAGGCCTTGGCGACAGCCATCCGCACGAGATCCATGGCTTTTACGGTGGCCGCATCCGGATCGTCCGAATGGACCCAGGAGGCATGGTTTCGAATATTGGCCATTTCCACCAGATACTTATTCAAACCGGCATTTGCCAGCGTCTGCTGGAAGAGAGGTTCATGGGTGATAGGAGTGCATGCGGCAATAACTACACGATTCAGCCCTTCATTCTTTATAACTTCTGCAAGTTTATCCTGGGTGTCCTGGGAACAGGTAAACAGATTCTCCTCCACATAAACCACTCCAGAAAGCCCCTTTGCATATTCCGCCACTTCAGGAACCCGAATAACAGCACCGATATTAGATCCGCAATTACAGACAAACACACCGATACGCGGCTTTTGTCTGGCAATATTTATTTCAGCAACACTCTCAGCTTCTGTAATCAGACTGTTCCGTGCAAGTGCCAGCTTTTCGGTAGCGGCACAGGCCGCGGCACTTGCCTCCATGACCGACTGGGGAATATCTTTGGGACCCGTAATTACACCACAGGCATAAATACCGGGAACAGAGGTTGAAACCGGATGAAAGGAGTCTGTACTGATAAAGGAATGAGGGCTGGTCTCAACCCCAAGTTGTGCTGTTAAATCTTTGATGTCAGGTGGAATTTCAAGCCCCGTTGAAAGTACCACCATGTCAAATGTTTCATCGATCCTTTTACCGCTGTCGTCTACATAACGTAGCAATAGCTTACCTGTACCGGCTTCACGCTCTACGGAATGAATTTTTGACGGAATAAAGGCAATCCCTTTATCTTTTGCACTTTCAAGATAATGATCAAAGTTCTTACCCTGGGTGCGCATGTCCATATAAAAAATACTGCAGTCCAGAGACTTATCATGATCCTTGGCAATGATCGCCTGTTTTACGGCATACATGCAGCAGACTGAAGAACAGTATTCATTAGAACATTTGTTCTGCTCCCGGGATCCGACACACTGTAGCCATGCAACTTTTTTTAAGGGCAAATCTTCGCCATTTTTCTGTTGTCTTCCTGAAGGACGTACCAGGTGACCGCCGTATGGGCCGGTGGCTGACAACATACGCTCAAGTTCAAGGGCGGTAACGACATCCGGGTACTCACTGTAGCAGTAATTATCCAGGACTGATGGATCGAATGATTTAAAACCGGTGGACAGAATCAACGAACCAACGTGAATTTTACGTATCTTTTCCTCATCCTTAAAGTTAATGGCTCCGGACGGACAGTATTTTTCACACGCCCCGCATTTTCCCTTCTGCAGAAAGATACAATTGTCAGGATCAATGGTGTACTTAAGTGGAACCGCCTGGGCATAAGGAACATAGATGGCTTTTCGTTTTGCAAGCGCTTCGTTGTACTCATCATCTACTTTTTTCGGGCATTTTTCTGCACAGATTCCGCAAGCGATACATTTATCGGTATCCACATATCGCGGACTTTGTTTAAGAGTAACGGTGAAGTCACCCTCCGTTCCTGACACATCGCTCACTTCTGAGAGAGTGAGCAATTCAATATTGTTGTGCCGGCCGACCTCGACCAGTTTAGGTGAAATAATTCACATTGCGCAGTCGTTGGTCGGAAAGGTCTTGTCCAACTGGGCCATCACTCCGCCAATCGCCGGTGATTTCTCTATGATGTAAACATAGAAACCCGAATCAGCCATATCAAGGGCTGCCTGCATTCCGGTAATACCGCCCCCTACTACTGCCACAGCGCCACAAACGCCAGATACCATCCCGCTTTCTTTCATCACCACCCAGCTCCGCTCTTTCAAAAGCCGACCCCGCATTACAGATCATGGAGCCAGCTGAAATTTTATTTGACTTTTCTTACCAAACTTCGCATTCCGACCTGTTGGAGATAAACATAAGCTGCTTCTGTGTCAGCTCCCCGATATTACGATTGATCCAACCAAGATCACCGGACATAATCGCCACTTTTGCCTCATTTGAAAGAGTATAGTCTTCCAAAACCTCATATCCATTATCCATGAGATCAGCCCAGAACTCCCGATCCTCAGCCGTTCGATCCAAAACACTTATCAGCTCACGTTTTTCGATAAGTTTGCTCTCTTCATTGGAGACTCTGCCTTTTATACGAGCTTCCTCTTCGTGTATTTTCTGCAAAGCACCATGAACGGCTTCTTTAATCTCTGTTTCCACGAATGGCTTAGTCAGGTAATCGAATACCCCGATTTTCATCGCATCAACAGCGGAAGTCACAGAAGAATACCCTGTAATGACAACGACTTCGGTCTCCGGCTGTTGCTCTTTTACCCTCTTAACAACCTCCATCCCATCGATATCCGGCAACCTCAGATCGGCAACCAGAAGATCATATTTATCTGAAGAAAATGTTTCTAGAGCCTGCTCCCCTGTGAATGCCAGATCCACATTGTAACCCTCTTCAGTCAGAACCATTTCCAGCCCCTTAGCGACAACTTCCTCATCTTCCATTATCAGAATATGTGGGGGAACTTCGGTATAACCTGGTGAGTATGTTTGTAATGGTGCTGTCATATCGCTACCTCCGTCTCTATTGCCGATATCGGCCTATATTCGCCATGCCTTTTACCTTCCCGGCATGCCATTATTTTTTGCCTAGATTAATTGATTCGTTACCCTGTATATATCAAGTTCCATGCCTAGATGAAAAGAAATGAAAAAAACATTATTTCCCTACATTTTCATATAGATAGGAGGAGGTGTGATGTTGGAAGGAAATAAGAAGATGAGGAACCGCATATCTATGTATACGGTTGATTCGGGAAATATATAACTTGCTACATAATTACAGGATATTACATGCGTATATTTTTTCATACGCACCGTATAAGGGAAATATCATGCCGGCAATACTGATGGCATCGTAAAAACCTCGCTGTACCGTCATTCCCGCGTAGGCGGGAGATAAGCACCCTTCAAAACAGGGCATAAACTCCGACTTCGATCCAGAACATGCTGAAATAACTAGATCGGAGTCTCCCGCTGGTCGCTTACCTCCCGCCTACGCGGGAATGACGAAAAAATGGCAACATGTAGTTTTTACGACGCCATCAATACTGACAAACTCGTAAAAACCTCAAATTAGAGATGGCTAAGTAAAACTACTTGGAGGTGTTGCCTTCTGAAGACCCCTTGTCCTGAGCAGAGACTTTGTGCTTTTTCATGAGGGAAGAAAAGTTGGACCGCTGCATACCGACCTGCTGTGCTGCCTGAGTTATGTTGCCATCGCAGTCCGTCAGCGCTTTGAGAAGAAATGCTTTTTCAATGCTGCCGAAATAATTTTCCAGTAAATCTTTTTTTACCGCCTTTAACTCATCAACTGTTTCCGGAAGCTTTTTCACTTTTGGCTTAATATCACCCTGAAGCCCCTGCAAGCTATTTCTGTCGAGACAACCTTCGTCGGCTAGGATAACCAAACGCTCTATGGTATTTTTCAGTTGACGGATATTCCCCGGCCAGCGATGATCTATCAGTATCGCAAGGGCTTCGTCAGAAAATCCCTCAATCTGTTTCCCTATTTTCCGGCAAAAAAACCTTAAAAAATGGTAGGCAAGTTTCGGGATATCATCCTTTCTTTCTCTTAGCGACGGTAGCTGTATCGGAAAAACATTCAATCTATAAAAAAGATCTTCTCTGAAAGTTCCCTCAGACACCATGGTTAACAGGTTTTTATTGGTGGCGGCAATGACACGTACATCACATGTCCGTGCCCGCCCCGCCCCTACTGGCTTATATTCACCATACTCCATGACCCTCAGTAATTTGCCCTGAATTTCCATGTCCAGATTTGACACTTCATCAAGAAAAAGAGTACCTCGGTTGGCGGTACCGAATATTCCCTGTTTGTTCTGCGTTGCTCCCGTAAACGCTCCCTTCACATGACCAAATAGCTCACTTTCAAGAAGGTTCGGGGACAAAGTACTACAGTCCAGAGTGATCATCTGTCTTGCCGATCTCTCGCTATGGGCATGAATAGCCCCGGCAAACAGTTCTTTACCGGTACCGCTTTCACCAGTGAGCAAGACCGTGCTGTTGATGGGAGCGACCCTTTTAATCGAATCAAATATCCGCAGAACAGTTTTATTTTCGCCAACAATATTACTAAAATCAAAACGCTCAAACAGTTGCTTTCTGAGGAGCTGGTTCTCATCTTTTAAAGATTTATTTTCAAGAGCTTTTCCAACAGCAAACAAGAGTTCGTCATCAGAAAAAGGCTTGGCAAGATAATCAAAGGCCCCGAATTTCATGGCTTCTACGGCATTCTGTACCGTCGAATATCCCGTCATGAAAATAATCGGCACAGCAGGGGAATGCTCATGAAGTTTTACCAATATGTCCATGCCATTGAGATCAGGAAGTCTCATATCGAGAAGTATCACATCAAAATTCCCGTTCAGCGCTTCCTCAAGACCGGACTGCCCCGATGATTGAGTTGTCACCTCGTAATTATTTTCAGACAATGACATCCTGCAACCATTAAGAATAGAAGGCTCATCATCAATGACAAGTATCTGCGCAGTTTTGCTCATCAGGAATACAATTCCACTACATTATTGACGGTTTCCAATAGCTCTTCTTCTGTAAACGGTTTCTGAAGAAAATCGACTGCTCCGAGTTTCATAGAATTAATGGCACACTGTACCGTTGCATAGCCGGTCATCACGATAATTCTACTCAAGCTATTACTGTTCACGGTCTTCAGGAGCTCCAAACCATCCTTGTCTGGGAGTTTGAGATCCAGCAGGACCAGATCATAGTGGTTTTTCTTCATGTTTTCAATCCCTTCTCCACAAGTCATACAGGATTGAACCGTATGACCGATGTCAGAGAGAATCATTGTACATCCACTGCAGATTACAGGTTCATCATCTATAACCAATATTCTCATATGTTCCATAGCACCATTTCTCCTTGTCGATCAACAATCCTGATCCATGAACGGTAGCTCAACCAGAAAACTGGTACCATTTTCTCCATCACTTTCCACCCTTAACCTACCCAAGTGGTTGTGGATTATACCGTAACTCACCGACAAACCAAGTCCAGTACCTTTGGGTTTAGATGAAAAGAAAGGCTCGAATATTTTATCCATTTCTGCCCCACTTATCCCCGGACCATTGTCCTTGATTTCAACAATCACCATTTCGTCCTGACTGTTTGAAGAACTGTTAATCCAGATTATCCCCCCTCCAGTCATAGCTTCAACAGCATTTATTAGCAGATTAACAAATACCTGTTCAATCTGATTACTGTCAACCATGATATCCTCAATATCGTCGGCCAGGTTTTTCCTAATCTCGATCATGTTAAGGCGAAATTCGTTTTCAAGGATGGCAAGCGCTTGATCAATAATCTCATTAATGTTGAAAGGCTGTTTCTTAGGTTCTCTCCCTCTGGAGAAATCAAGGAGTTCCTGAATAATTTTCCTACATCGGATCGTCTCATGGACGATGATGTCCAGACCTTCTTTAAGCTGACTATCGGAGTCAACCTTTTTAGCCATATTGGAACTGTACAGCAGAATTCCAGCCAGAGGATTATTTATTTCATGGGCAATGCCTGCTGCCATCCTGCCAAGTGAAGACAACTTATCCGTCTGAAGTACAAGCTGATGATATTTGAGCTCGTGTGATTCAATGAGTCTCGTTTTACCTAAAGCACAGGAACACTGTTCGGCAATTGCAATGGTGAAGTTCAGTTCATCTTCGGTAAATTCCCTTATTTGAGAAAAATAAATTCTAAGAATACCAAAAGCGTCGTTAGCGATAGTGAGCGGCACATCAATAATGAACTTAATCCCCTCTGCTTCGGCTTCTTTAGGGTACTGGATTCGAGGATCATTGTGTATATCATGTATCATGATCACTTTGTTATGGGAACAAAGATCTGTGATAATCTTATGGCTGAGTCTCGGACCTTTTTTAAGGTATTTCATACCGATACCGTAGGCCGCACTCAACTCAAGTTCATCTGCCTCCAAATTAAGAAGTCTAAATATTGCTCCTTTGGCGTTCAATATTTCAGAAACCTTCCATACAACAAGCTGCATCACCTCTTCAATATTCGGAGATGAGTGAACGATGGTTATGATTTCACGAAATGCATTGTAAAATCGACGAAAATTCGGTGCTGTCATTTGATCCTCCTGAGGGTGTTTATAATCGTAACTGTTTCAACCAACATTGACAATAATCACCCTGAGTATTTGCAAAATTCAACCCAACAAAAAATCTATTTAAGATTACTCCGAAAATCAGGCACATACCAAAGCATCGTAATGAGAACTCAACCGCTTCGCGGATGATCGCGCAATCTTTTGTTAATAGTCCTCCCATCTCAACAATCTTCTTTCCTCATCTAAAATCTTTTTACTAGCCACTACTCCCTGGTTGATAATAAAAGTAGTGCCTTTTTTATTCATTCAACCAAGGAGGCGGATCATGAGTAACACAATCCGAGAGAAGTTTACACAGCACATGGAGTTTTTTGGTCTTACGAAGGAGACCCAACGGGGTTATATCAGCGGGGTTCGCTGCCTGGCCAAGCATTACAATCAGTCCCCTGAGAAATTAGCCAACGAACAGGTCCGAGACTATTTCGGTTATCTTCTACTGGAACGTAAATTGGCATGGTCGTCCTGCAAAACATACCTTTCAGGAAGAACTTACTTCTACAGGCATATTTGCAACAGACAAGTTGATGTTTCTGGGGAATAATCTGTGGTTATGGTACCAGAATCTGGTGGATCGTAGGCTGGTCGTTTTTTCAATAGTGCTGTTTGCTGCTATCTATTGCCTCAAAGGAGAGTTAAACAGGCAGCCCCAGCCGGATACATCTAATGAATTTAATTTCAGGCAGCGTCTGCTGGACTTTCCCAAGGATTATTATAGCGGAGAGAGTAATGTAGAAATGAATCAATCCACGCGAAAGTTTGTCAATGCCCTGCGCTTCAGCTCTGTAATACTGTTGAAATTCGGCTACCGTGACACGACAATTTCCTGCAAAATCCTGGGCATTGATTACAAATATATCGTTTGGGTAGAATGGCTGCTCGGCTATTATATCCTGGCGGCACTGGCAGTGACTATCTCAAAGACTCTCCCTGTGGTCAATAAATTGATCTCCGGGGTCTTTTAATCATTAAATCGTAATTGTTGTTCAAATAGCTTAAATAGGGTAACCTTCAAGGCACTTATCCCCCACGGGGACTAAACTGAGTACCCCCTTGTGTGTGGGGTGTTAGGAATTTAGTTTATCGACAAGTTGGACAAAATTTTATTCGTGCTCACTATATAATTTATTCTACTTATAAGAGGTGTACCATGACGATGAGCAATCCTGATGTCCGCGATAAAAGATCATTTACTCGTTATCCAACCAAAGACAGTTGTGCAGTAATGCTAACCCCCGGACATATATTGTCATATTGTATACTTGATATCAGTGAGTCCGGGATGGCTTTTTGCTACGATGGCCCAGCTAATGAAAGTAAGCTGCTGGATAATGTAGCTGCCACTTTCTTTACCGAAAATGATATCTCATCAGACATTTCTGTACAAATAGTCTCTGACACGGAAATGAACGAAGAAAAATTGTTTCACCCTTCTGAGAAGAGCAGATCCAAAAATCGATATTTAAGAAGATGTGGGATCAAATTTCGTTCATTATCTGCGTCCCAGGAAGACACCATAAACAGCTTTATTCAAAATCTGCAGACGCATTAAGACTCTTCTTTAAAAGAAGTAGGATCGTGGTCCCGATAATCTATGTCAAATGTTTTGTTTTTGACAACTCATTCCCGCAACTCATTCCCGCAGATCATTCCCTCTATGATTATTCATTTCCCCGCGAAGCCCCGACTGCATCTTTACCACACGACTTAATACGAAACATCGCCTCATCGGCCAGGGCAAGGAGTCCCTGACTATCCACTGCGTCATCTGGATAGGTGGCTACACCGAAACTGGCAGACATATGCACCTCAAGTTCTTTCTTGGTAAGATAGACAGTTCTTTTCATGAGAAGACGTATTTTCTGCACATGTTCAAGGGCAGCATTTTTTCCGGTTTGGGGTAATACCAGGACAAATTCATCACCTCCGTATGCAACGCCAAAGGACGGTTCAATCAAGCCCTCCTTCAAGGTTTCGGCAACCTCCTTCAATGCCTGGCTTCCATTCAGGTGCCCATATGTATCGACTACATGCTTGAAATTGTCCATATCAAGAAAAACCAACGAGAAAGGCTCTTTTCTCTCATTACTCTCAACGATCAGTTTGTCGAGGGATTTGTAAAGATATCGAGTGTTGAAAAGGCCGGTGAGGCTATCATGGTTCGCCAGGTATCGAAAGCGTTCCCTACTTCGACGAAGTTGATCTTCCGCCAATCGTTTTTTGGTGTTATCGATGAGAATACCATCTATAATGGGAGTTCCAATTGAATCTTTGGTCAATCTGGCATTAATCATTACCCATACGGACTTGCCATCCCTGTCTTGCATTTCCACTTCATAATTGGTAACAACCTGGTTCTTTTTTAAAGCTGAGAGAAGATATTGCCGATTATTCTTGTCTTTATAAAGGATTGTTACTGTCCCAACTTGACGTATAAGTTGAGTGGTCTGTTCATAACCAAAAATTTTTGCAAAAGCAGGATTGATTCCAAGAAACTTGCCTTCCAAAGTGCATTGATACATCCCTTGTGCCGCATTTTTGTAGATATTCCTATATTTCGTTTCAGCTTGCTGGAGATCTTCCTGTGCTTTTTTAAGCTCTGTGAGTTCCGTAAGGAAAACAAGATAGCCGTTTGGCTGGCCATCGTTGTCCCGTAAAATACTTCGCTTGAAAAGCAGGGGAAGTTTTTCACCAGTCTGGCTGTGAAAAATGGCCTCAAAACTCAAATGGTCCTTGCTGGCAAAATGGACAAAAATACTTTGTTTGTCATAGAGGCTTTCAACTGGGCTGTTTATAAGTTTTTCACCACCGATGCCGGTTAGTCCGATTATTGTGGCGTTGTAATCAACAATCCTGCATTGTAGATCAAGCTCAAGAAAACCCTCAGAAGTGGCCTCTATCACCCGTCTATACTTAGCTAAACTTCTCTTTATTTTCCCCTCACACTGTTGCTGAAGTTTTTCAATTTCCTCCTCAAGTTCGCTAATTCTGGAGATAAGGTCCCTTGGAAAAGGTTTGTCCATTTTTCAGTTCTCTCCGAAGTTGATAATTTTGAAACAAAATGAGCAGCAGGACGCTCACGATCTTGCCCGTTTTTCAAAAAACTTGACTGTTGCTGTAATATATTAGCCCCCTGTGTCAGAATAGATGTCGCCTCTTCTTGAAGAGTTGTGTGTGAGGAGGGGGCATAGTAAGATTGGGATGTTCCCACCAGCATGATGCTAACGGGAAGGAGCCCGTAGGGCGACTGGACGTTAGCATCATGCTGGTGGGGCACCAAACAATCTTCCTCAATTTCCTGATGAGATAGCAATAAATGAATAACTACCCAAAAGAGCTTAAAGAGAGCATCATCGCTCGAATGCTGCCACCCAACAACATCAGCATACCAGAGCTGGTGCGTGAGACCAGCATTCCTAAGGATACACTGTATACATGGCGCAGCAATGCGCGTAAAGGTGGTGTTCCTTCACAAATCACAGCTACAAATGGATTAAGTAGCGAAGAGAAATTCAACATCGTTTTAGAGACAGCAAGTCTGAACGAGGTTGAGCTTGGAGAATACTGTCGACGCAAAGGTCTCTTTCCTCAAATGATTGACGCATGGCAGTCGACTTGTAGACAAGCTCATACCCCGCTTGCTCCCAAGGCAGATCGGACAACAATACGTACCCAGAAAAAGGAGATCAAGCGCCTGGAAGCAGAATTGAATCGGAAAGAAAAAGCCCTGGCAGAGGCCGCTGTTTTATTGGTTCTTCAAAAAAAAGTTCGGTCTCTCTGGGTGGATCCAGAGGACGAAAAATCCTCCTTGAAGAGCGCATAAAAGTGATCGGCTGGATCAATGAAGCCTGCCTTGAAGGAGCCCGTCAGTCAAAGGCTTGCGAAGTGCTTGAAGTCTCTTCTCGTACCTTGCAACGCTGGCGTGAGAATGGCCCGGTGAAGGCCGATGGCAGGGGGAAACTAGACACTCGCAGTAAACCCCATAACAAGCTCTCGCCATTGGAACAGCAGCGCATCCTGGATATTGCCAACTCGAGGGAGTTCTCCCATTTGTCTCCCAATCAGATTGTGCCGATGCTTGCTGATCAGGGACAGTATATCGCTTCGGAATCGACTTTTTATCGTGTGCTGCGTGAAGCCGATCAATTGGCTCATCGAGGCAAGGCGAAGCCACCGACACGTAAACGCCCCGCACCATTACAAGCCAATGGGCCGAATCAGCTATGGAGTTGGGATATCACCTACCTGGCAACAACAGTCAAGGGGATCTTTTTTATCTCTATTTGATCATGGATGTTTTCAGTCGTAAAATAGTCGGTTGGGAGGTGTATGAAACTGAGTCGACCGATCAGGCTTCAAGGGTATTCCATAAGACCTATTTGCGCGAGGGTATTGCCGGAGATGACTTGGTGCTGCATTCCGATAATGGATCGCCGATGAAAGGTGCTACCATGTTGGCGACCCTGCAGAGGCTTGGTGTAATGCCATCCTTCAGTCGCCCCTCGGTCAGCGACGACAACCCATATTCAGAGGCTTTGTTCAAAACATTGAAATATCATCCGGGCTTTCCGGACAAGCCTTTCGATTGCCTCGAAGAAGCACGCATTTGGGTCGTAGGATTCCAGCACTGGTATAACGAAGTGCATCGCCATAGTGCTTTGAAGTTCGTTACTCCGGGACAGCGACACCGCGGTGAAGATATCGCTATTCTTGAGCAACGCCATCTGCTCTACGAGGCCACCAAAGTTTGTCTGCCGGGGCGATGGTCAAGGACAACAAGAAACTGGACACCAGTTGAAACTGTATACCTTAATCCAGGAAAACCTGCAAAAAAGGAGGTGGAACCTAAACAAAACGCTGCATAAAAAAGCGACATCTTCCTTGACATCTACCGAAACATAATAACCCACAATAGTGGATGTTCTACAGAAAGATGATCCCTCTTAGAAATCCTCAAGATATTTCATCTGCTACTCCTTTTGAAAACGTAACTTACTAAAAAGTAAATAAATATGTTGAGGTGGTGATTGCAAGTTGTTAGTTGCATCATTCTGCATAACATTACAAAAATGATGTTCTGTGCTACATTTTATAGCTTAGAAGGAGGAGGCAGGTCTGCTCTTAACTCTTGCAGGTTGGCTCCAAAGTCAACATATTTCCAATAGATCATAACCGAAAGAATCGGTAACAGACAGGAGTTTTTTCCAGATTATCGAGTAAGAAGTTACTCCATTTCAGCCAAACCGGATGCAAGATACTACTTTCGTATCAACTACCTGGATAACTACAAATCTGAGCTCACCTCTCATGATATTTTCTGAAGACACAACCTCGAACCTATCACATTTCTCTTCGTTTTCGCAATGAATTGTGTTAGGCGTTGTGCAAGATAGTAACTGACTTTCAACCAGGATTCTCCGAATCAAAATATATGAAAGGCCAGACAAGAAAATAGTATCAACATCGACGCAAATGTCTGCACGAAGGGAAGACTACCCAGGTCTGGGAGTCAAAGGTCATGGAGATGGCCACTAAAAAACTGATTGCGGCATTCACATGTACAAAGCTCGTTCTGTACCCCAGAGAATAGCATCAGAATCTATCTATCATCGAAACGTGTAGGTGTAGCGGCCCGCAATCATCTCGGTTGAAAATCACTTCGGGAAAAGTGTTAAGTAGCCTGCCTGATACCACGACAGTTTCAAAAATTATGCCTATTAGCACATGATTTTGCTCATCATTTTCAGACCGCTACCGAAAAAAATAGGCCAAATAAGCCAATATTTGTCAAGATAGATTACACCTTATCCTGACGTCAGATGGGGCGTAGAATCGCGTCAAGATAGGATCGTTTTCGCTATTTCTTGACACAACCGACCTAGGGTCTTAGACTCCTTCCTGACACTTTCTACGCAGGAGGAATCATGAAGGGGCATCGTATCGGTTACATCCGGGTCAGCAGCTTTGATCAGAACCCGGAACGGCAATTGGAACAGGTCCAGGTGGATAAAGTCTTCACCGACAAGGCGTCGGGCAAGGACACTCACCGGCCAGCACTCGATTCACTCCTTTCCTTTGTCCGCGATGGAGATACGGTGGTGGTGCACAGCATGGACCGCCTCGCTCGCAATCTCGACGACCTGCGCCGGCTTGTGCAGCAACTCACTCAACGCAAAGTGCGCATTGAGTTCGTCAAGGAGCATTTGACCTTCACCGGCGAGGATTCCCCTATGGCAAACCTGATGCTGTCAGTCATGGGAGCATTCGCGGAGTTCGAACGTGCTCTTATCCACGAGCGGCAGCGAGAAGGCATTGCGCTGGCCAAACAACGCGGTGCATATCGCGGTCGAAAACGGGCGCTATCCGATGCCGACATTGCTATCGTGAAATCACGCGCGGGCGGCGGCGACAATAAAACACAGATCGCACGTGATTTTGGGATCAGCCGCGAAACGCTCTATCAGTACCTTCGAATGTCGGAATGACATGCCCAGAGAATTCCTAACCGACGCTCAGCGTCGTCAGTACGGACGCTATGAAGGCGAACCGGATGAAGCCCAACTGACCCGCTATTTCCATCTGGACGATACGGATCGCGCACTCACCGAAAACTGTCGTGGTGACCACAATCGCCTGGGGTTCGCGTTGCAGCTCACAACAGTGCGTTTTTTAGGCACCTTTCTATCTGATCCTACGCAAGTACCGCACAGCGTTCTGAAGTTCGTCGCGCTTCAACTTGCCAACACAGGCGTCGACAGTCTCGGCAACTACATGAATCGGCGTGCCACCCGACTATCCCATCGGGCAGAGATTCAGAGTCATTATGGTTATCAGGATTTCAATACGCCACCGTGGCGCTTTCGACTCAGTCGTTTTCTCTACAGCCGGGCTTGGATCAGTAACGAGCGTCCCAGTTTAATGTTTGACATTGGCACCGCCTGGCTCATTCAAAACAAAGTGCTATTGCCCGGCACTACGACCTTGCAGAGACTCATCATAGAAATCCGTGAGCGAGCGTCGAATCAGCTATGGAGGCGGCTGGCGTCCCTGCCAACGGCGGAACAGAAGGCAGCGCTCGAGGCGCTGCTCGTGGTTCCGAAGGAGTTACGGATATCGCCGTTTGATCGTTTTCGAAAGGGACCCGTGAGCATTAGCGGGCCATCTTTTATTAGCGCGGTTGAACGCTACAGCGAGTTGCAGGCGTTCGGATTGCATAAACTCGACTTCTCAGGTGTCCCGTCCGTGCGCTTCAAGTCCATAGCGCGGCAGGCCGGAATCTTTTCGCAGTGGCAGATTGCACGGATGCCCGATGACAAACGGCTTGGAACCTTGGTTGCCTTTGTGAAGGCGTTTGAGATCAACGCACTGGACGATGCGCTGGATGTACTCGACCTGCTCATTACTGATATAGCGGGTAAGGCTAAACGACTCGGCAAAAAAAAGCGCTTACGCACATTGAAGGACTTGGATAGATCAGCGCTGACATTGGCCCAGGTTTGTGCATTGGTGCTGAATGAGGAAATGGACGATGATAAATTGCGTGCCGCCATTTATGCTTGTGTCCCCAAGTCACAACTCAAACAATCCATTGCGACCATCAACGAAATCGCGCGACCGCCGGAAGGCCATTTCCATGAAGAAATGGTGGAGCAGTACGGCCGGGTAAGGCGGTTTCTACCAACATTATTGAACAACATTCGATTCGAGTGCGCGCCAGCCGGGGCGAACACGATGGCCGCTCTCGACTACCTGAATGAGCTGGGTCCAACGCGAAAAAAGACATTGGATGATGCACCGCTTGAGATCATTAGCAAATCCTGGCGGCGGCTGGTGTTCGATCCGCAAGATCGAGTGACGACGCGTTGCTACACTCTTTGTTTTCTCGACAAATTGCAGGACAGCCTGCGCCGCCGTGATGTGTATGTTAGCAACAGTGATCGTTGAAACAACCCGCGCGCGCAACTGCTTGCCAGCACCGAATGGCAATCCCACCGTGTCCAGGTCTGTCGGTCGCTTGGGCATCCTGTGGACGGTCGAGAGGCTATCCGGAAACTCACCCAACAGCTCGACAGAACCTACCATAACGTCGCCGCCAACTTCGACGCAAACGACGCGGTACGTGTTGACAATACGGGAGAACGCCCGACCTTGACAATCACCAATCTGGAGAAGGAGGAGGAACCTGCCAGTCTTATCCAGCTTAGGAAGCTCGTGGGAAACTTATTGCCAAAAGTCGATCTCACTGAAATGGTCTTGGAAATCAATGCGCTCACCGGTTTTTCCGACGAATTTACACACGTGAGCGAAGCCCGCGCACGCGTCGATGATCTGCCCGTCAGCATTTGTGCTGTGTTGCTGGCCGAAGCCTGCAACATCGGCCTGGAACCATTAATTCAAGCCCAGGTGCCGGCGCTAACGCGTTACAGGCTGAGTTGGGTGAAGCAGAATTATCTGCGCGCGGAGACCCTCGTCAGTGCCAATGCACGATTGGTGAATTATCAGTCAACGCTCCCTTTAGCCAACCTTTGGGGAGGCGGTG
>WTAT01000509.1 GCA_013139415.1 Desulforhopalus sp. | reverse complement strand
GCCGGAGTTGCCGGTCTTTCCGCAATTGGCGCGGCCAAGAGCATGGGAGCGATTGTCCGGGCCTTTGATACTCGACCCGAGGTGAAAGAACAGGTTGAGAGCATGGATGGAGAGTTCCTGATGCTCGACTTTGCTGATGAAGACGGCTCAGGTGAAGGCGGCTATGCCAAAGTGATGAGCGATGAATTTATCAAGGCCGAAATGAACCTTTTTGCTCGCCAGGCCATGGAGGTGGACATCATTATCACCACAGCGCTCATTCCGGGAAGGCCTGCCCCTGAATTGATCACCGAAGGCATGGTAGAGACCATGCAAGAGGGCAGTATCATCGTCGATCTCGCTGCCGAAAATGGAGGCAACTGCAAACTTACCGAAGCAGATAAGGTCATAGTGAAACACGGTGTTACCATAATAGGCTATACCGACCTGCCCTCACGCCTGGCCACCCAATCCAGCCAGTTGTATGCCACCAATCTTCGCCATCTTTTGACGGATTTAACTCCTGACAAAAACGGTGAGATTGATATCAATATGGAAGATGAGATAATTCGTGGGGCCACTGTCATCAAAGCAGGGGAAATTACCTGGCCACCACCTCCGCCTAAACTCTCCGCTGCACCAAAGCAGCAACCGACACCTGCGATTGCAAAACCAAAAATCGAGAAAAAACAGAGCCCTTTGAGTCTCATTCTGACATTTGTTATTGCCGGTATTGGTTTACTGGGGTTGGGAAGCGTTGCACCGCCAGAATTCATGTCCCATCTAACCGTTTTTGTGTTGTCCTGTTTTATCGGCTATATGGTGGTCTGGAATGTAACGCCTTCTCTTCATACACCTTTGATGAGTGTCACCAATGCAATCAGTAGTATCATTATTATCGGTGCGTTACTGCAAATTTCATCTGAAAGCTCCCTGATCATGTTTTTTGCAGGAATCGCCATTCTGATTACCAGCATAAATATTTTCGGCGGTTTCGCTGTCACCCATCGCATGCTTTCCATGTTCAGGAAGTAGGAGGATACAAATGTCTCAAGGTATTGTAACTGTAGCGTATATCGGCGCGAGCATCATGTTTATCCTCGCACTCGGTGGATTAAGCCGGCCGGAAACCTCAAGACGAGGTAATTTTTACGGCATGTTCGGTATGCTGATGGCTCTTATTGCCACGATGATTGGTATTGTTTCTGACAATTATTTTGTCTTATTTGCAGGAATTCTCATTGGTGGTTCCATTGGTCTTACGCTCGCCAAAAAAGTTAAGATGACCCAGATGCCGGAACTGGTGGCAATCCTCCACAGTCTTGTTGGACTTGCTGCAGTATTGGTTGGTTTTGCTAATTTCATGGACCATGGCACCGATCTTATTGGGGTGGATAAAACAATTCATGATGTAGAGACCTATCTGGGGATACTTATTGGCGCCCTCACCTTTTCTGGTTCAATAATTGCCTTTCTAAAACTAAGTGCCAGGATCGGCGGCAAACCGTTGCTGCTTCCAGCCCGACACTGGCTCAATCTTGGCCTGCTCGTTGCGGCGATCTGGCTGGGCACAAAATTTGTCGACCTGTCGGCTATGGGTGGCGGAACATTACCACTTGTCCTCATGACCATCATCGCTTTAGCCTTCGGGGTGCATATGGTCATGGCCATTGGCGGGGCTGATATGCCGGTGGTCGTCTCCATGCTCAACAGCTATTCAGGATGGGCAGCTGCGGCAACCGGCTTTATGTTGAATAATGATCTGCTCATCGTCGTCGGTGCCCTGGTTGGCAGCAGCGGTGCTATCCTTAGTTATATAATGTGCCGGGCAATGAATCGTAAATTCATCGCCGTCATCGCGGGCGGTTTTGGTACTTCCGGAGGCACAACCGCATCAGGCACAGACGAAGAAGCGGGAGACATTATTGCCCTTGAAGGTGCGGAAGTAGCCGAGCTGCTGCTTGATGCTAAAGAGGTTATGATAATCCCGGGATACGGAATGGCGGTTGCTCAGGCCCAGCATACCGTGCATGAAATTACCCGCAAATTACGTGATAAAAAAATCAATGTCCGTTTCGGTATCCACCCGGTTGCAGGACGGATGCCCGGGCACATGAACGTGCTCCTCGCTGAAGCTAAAGTGCCCTATGATATTGTCTTTGAGTTGGATGAGATCAATGATGACTTTCCCAATGTAGATGTCTCGGTGGTAATAGGGGCCAATGATATTGTCAATCCCGCTGCCCTGGAGGTTCCAGACAGCCCAATAGCCGGGATGCCTGTTCTTGAATGCTGGCAAGGAAAAACAACCATCGTCTTAAAGCGATCCATGGCAACCGGCTATGCCGGGGTTGCTAATCCACTCTTTTATAAAGAAAACACCCGGATGCTTTTTGGCGATGCCCGGGAGAGCTTAGATGCAGTATTGAAAAATCTCGATTGATTTACAACAATCTGCGAATTAAAAGAGTCAATAATTTTTAGTGCCTTACTACAGATTTCCTGTCAGAAAAAACAAGAAATCTGGAGAGTGTATTGAAATTGGAAACTTAAAGTGACCACCAAGGCACTTATACCCCTCAAGGGGGTACTAAAAAGAGTCCTGGCTTATTTTCCCGTTTACCGGGGTCAGTTCTAAGTTATTGACTCTTGATTTTACCTGTCTGCCCCTATTCTATTTTATCAATTCTCTTCTGGTGTCTTCCGCCCTGGAATTCAGCATTCAACCAGGCATCGACTATCTTGGTCCCTTCTTTCTCTGAAACCATTCTCCCACCGATGGCAATCACATTGGCGTTATTATGTTCTTTGGTCAGACGAGCGTTTTCAACATTCCAGCAGACTCCACATCGAATTCCCACCACTTTATTTGCGACCATCGCCTCGCCATTGCCGCTTCCACCAAAGACCAAGCCGTAATCACAATCACCCTTTGCAACACTCTCTGCAGCAGGCCGGCAATAGTCGGGATAATCAACAGCTTCTTCACTATCTGTGCCAAAATCGATTACTTCATATCCCTTTTTCTTTAAATGGGCCTTTACAACCTCTTTCATTTGGTAGCCGGCATGATCTGTGCCCAGAGCAATTTTCTTCATATCTATCTTCCTGTTTTATTAGGGGATTGACTCCTATAATCATCTAACATAATTGACTTTCCAACAAAGCAGCACCACACTGTAGTGGTAGGCATAAAATGAAATCTGCCACTATCAGGAGAATTATTAATGTATTGGATAATCATAGTCGGTCTCGTAGTAAGTTTGCTACCCATGATGGTAATTTCCGCACACTCAGAAAACAATGAAAATCGAATCCATCAGCAAGTGCAGAAAAGACTGGCATCCGGAGAAAAAGCAAACCGCCTGATAGATGAACAAAGCCCCTACCTGCTGCAACATGCCTTTAACCCTGTGGCATGGTTTCCCTGGGGAGAAGAGGCCTTTGCTAAGGCCCAAAATGACGACAAACCGATATTTCTTTCCATTGGCTATTCCACCTGTCACTGGTGTCATGTTATGGCCCATGAATCCTTTGAAGATCCTGAAATCGCAGCCATTCTGAATGAATGGTTTGTCAGCATCAAGGTAGACCGGGAAGAAAGACCGGACATCGATCAAATGTATATGGCAGCAACTCAGGCGATGACAGGTTCCGGCGGCTGGCCAATGTCAGTCTTTCTACTGCCCGATGCCAGCCCATTTTATGCAGGAACCTATTTCCCACCGACATCTGTCTCCAAACGTCCCGGTTTTAAAGATCTGCTTACGACCATACACACGGTCTGGCTTGAACGAAGGGAAGATGTGCAGGCCTCGGCAAGTCGCATGGTAGCCGCACTGGAAAGCGGCAATGTCGCCACGCCCGCCGTCATCAAACCGGATGTGTTTGAAGATGGCTTTAACATGCTGAAACAGAGCTACGATCCCCGCGTGGGAGGATTCGGTCAAGCACCAAAATTTCCCCGGCCGGCGGTCCTTTCCTTCCTTTTTTCACACTACCTGGCCACAGGCGAGAAAAAGGCCAGGGATATGGCCCTCTATACCCTCCGGAAGATGGCAAAGGGCGGCATGTATGACCAGCTCGGCGGTGGATTTCACCGATACTCTGTCGACGCGGACTGGTTTGTCCCACATTTTGAAAAAATGCTCTATGATCAGGCCCAGCTCGCCGACTCTTATCTTGATGCCTTTCAGGTTACCAAAGATGAGGTATATTCCCAGACAGCCAAAGAAATTTTTGTATATCTATTGCGGGATATGCGTGACCCGGCCGGCGGTTTTTATTCGGCGGAAGATGCCGACAGCGATAATCCCTATAGTTCCGGACAACATGGAGAAGGTGCGTTTTACCTCTGGACCAAGGAGGATATAGTCAAAAGACTTGGCGTTCAGGCCGCCGACATCTTTAATGCCAGCTACGGGGTAAAAGATGACGGGAACGTGGTACAGGATCCCATGAAGGAATTTTCCGGCAGGAATATTTTACACCAGGCCCAAAGCAATAAGACGACGGCTGCAAGTTTCAAGGGAAATACAGAACAAATTGTACAGAGTCTTGCTGCCTCAAAGGAACTGCTTTTCAAAGCAAGGGAAAAGCGGCGACGACCTCATCTTGACGACAAGGTTATTACCGCCTGGAACGGCATGATGATCGGAGCTCTGGCCAGGGGAAGCAGGATTCTGCAAGACCCTCAACTCCTTACTGCAGCTCAACAGACAGCAAAGTTTATTAAAGAACATCTTTACGACTGCACAAACAATACCTTGCTGCGCCGGTACCGAAAACTGAAGGCCGGCCTGGCTGGGCAGCTTTCTGATTATACCTACCTTGTTGATGGCCTGCTAGATTTATATGAGGCAAGGCAGGACCCCCAATGGCTCAGCTGGTCCGTAGAGTTAACCGAGCGTCAGATAGAATTATTCTGGAATGAAAAAAGAGGTTTTTTTTACGATAGTGTGGCCGACCCCAGTATCAAGATCAGGATGAGGAATAAATACGACGGAGCAGAACCTGCCGGTAACTCAGTGGCGGCGCACAATC
>WTAT01000332.1 GCA_013139415.1 Desulforhopalus sp. | reverse complement strand
TTATGTAAGCCAATCCAATGAAGCCCAAAAAATCTATGGAACATACAATTTCTTTCCTACCGGACAACATAGCCGTTCGCGTTATGCCCGGTGAAAATCTCCTGACGGCAGCCGCCTTAGCCGGTGTCTATATCCACGCGTCGTGTGGGGGAGATGGAGTATGCCGGAAGTGTAAGGTCGAACTTGTTCAGGGTGAGCTGCACTCGGAGCACACAACCAGCCTTACCCAAGAGGAGATGAACAAGGGAACCCGACTGGCCTGTATCTCTACTATTGTCTCCGATGTGACTATACGTATTCCAGAGATCGTTCGATCAGACGGTAAATCTCTCAAATCAAAACCGAAAACCACCAGGACGATTTCTACCAAATCTCTTAAAAAGCTCGTCGGCACCTGGAAAATTACCCCACCAGTTCGTAAACTCTACCTTTCACTTCCACCGCCGACCTTAGATGACAACATCCCCGATATGCAGCGCCTGATCAGGGGAATCAGCCGGATCACCTCAGAATTTCAAGAGCCAGACTATGACCACCCGGAACTTATCCATGATCTGTCGGCCACACTTCGAGAGAGCCAATGGAATGTGACCGTAATCCTGTTACAGGGGAAACAGGCCAATGAGCCCGAACGTATTATTGCAGTTGAGCCAGGCGACACCACCGACCAGCTCTATGGACTCGCCCTCGACCTGGGCACCACAACGATAGGTGGAGTCCTGATCGACCTGAATAGCGGTCGTATCATTGCAGAAACATCGGCCTACAACTCGCAGATCGGCTATGGAGAGGATGTTATTTCACGAATAATCTATTCTCAACGATCCGGAGGCTTACGGGCCCTGCAGGAAAAAGCTGTCTACTCAATCAACAACATCATCGAGGAAGTGTGTCGTAAAGTGATAATAAGCCCCAGTGATATCAGCTATATCATGGCAGCCGGCAACACAATCATGGCCCATTTGCTTCTCGGTATTGATCCGAAATTCATCCGGGAGGCACCTTACGTACCAGGAGTTAGTCAGTTCCCTTTAACCAAGGCTGCCGCACTCGGAATCATGGCCCATCCTTCTGTTCGGCTCTTTCTCTATCCCTGCATTGCATCCTTTGTCGGCGGTGATATCGTCGCCGGTGTACATGCCTGCCAAATGCATAAGAGTGAGAAGATCAGCCTCTTTATCGACATCGGCACCAACGGAGAGATTGTTATCGGCAATTGCGACTGGATGGTCTGCGCCGCCTGTTCGGCCGGCCCTGCCTTTGAGGGAGGAGGCATCAAATACGGCATGCGGGCCAGCAACGGGGCAATCGAAAATATCCATATCCATCAGGACACTATGGACCCGATGATTGTCACCGTGGGCAACACCAACCCCAGAGGGATCTGCGGCTCCGGTGTGATCGCCATTGTTCCGGAGTTACTGGGGGCTGGAATCATCGACCAGCGCGGCAAGTTTATCGACAATAAGAGACACCCGAGGATAAGAAAAGGTTCCGACGGCTGGGAATACGTTATCGCCTGGTCACACGACACCATGATCGGAGAAGATATTGTCATCACCGAGATCGACCTGGATAACCTGATCCGGGCCAAAGGTGCCATGTTCGCGGGTTACCAGACCCTTCTAGAGTCGGTTGGAATAGGATTTGCCGATTTAGACCGGATTATTCTGGCAGGAAATTTCGGGGCCCATATCGACCTGGAACGGGCAATCGCCATCGGCCTGTTACCGGACATTGACAGGGATCGATTCTATTATCTGGGCAACGCTTCAATGCTGGGATGCCAGATCAGCCTGACTGATTACACCCGTTTCAGAGAACGAACAGAGGTACGCCAGATCATGACCAACCTGGAACTCTCGGATAACCACAATTTCATGAACTATTACATGGCAGCCCTCTTTCTGCCCCACACCGACAGCCGTCTTTTTCCTTCGCTGTCTTATTAGGACCTGTTTTTTAGCTACCATACTAGATACTTACAGCAAATCTCCAGCGATATCCTTTTTTTTGGGGGAGGGCAAATGTTTATAAAACACTTTTTTGCACCACACGCAGCCAAGGTATCTTTAACCTCTTGCGCGGCGTTTTCCGGCACTCTTCATCCTCTACGATGTACTGTGAAAACGCGGATCAATTAAATTCCACTTCCAGGCCATTTAAATAGAGTTTGGAGTCCCTGGTCTCTGCCTTATGGGTAAGGTTTTCGCCATTTTTAACAAAAAGACCGGTTTGCATTCCCGGATATATCGGTGATAAAAGATCTGGGTTGTCACCTACTAGTTCCGCTGGAAGACTAACATCGGATTTTAGGGAAAAAACATCCACCACCAGCTCTGGTTGATGTACAAGAGGGATAAACTGTGCAAATGTCATGTCTTTGTTCAGGCTTAATACCGCATCACCTTTTACCTCTCCCGAAGGGAGTTGAGCGTGAAGGTCAGAAATTTGGAATTCCAGTCCTTTTTTCAATAAGCTCTCGTATGCTGTCATCATCTGGAATTGTGTCCGACCCATCTGTTCCTGAAAAACCGTTTTCATCTTTTCAGGATCATCCTCTGCTGCAGTGATCTCTTGCAAGATAGTATTTGCCATCTCAGTATACAACTGCATAAATTCTTCGAATCCCTGAACATCCATATTGACAACTCCGATTCGGACAAAGGCATTCTCAACCGTCTCCGACCCGGCCATCAGATGATCAGCCCCAAATGTTGCCGCAACAGATATTGTATTCTCATCTTTATTAACATCCAGAGTGTAGTCGCCCTTAAAATTCACCAGATCAAACGGTTCGAGGTTCCCTGTAATTTTGCTTTTTCCAACCTCAAAAGAGATATTACCATCCCAAAGATAGGTGGAAATCATCTCCAAACTGGAGGTAATGGAGATGCCAGCTACCTGCAGTTTTTCAGATACAGAAAACCCTTCCCAGGACGCTTCGGAAAAGAAGTTTTTCAATTCTTTATCACATGCCAAAACAGCTCTTCCAGCCTTAATCTCAACGATCTCACTGTCCACCGACATTGAAAAATCGTCCAGGGTAATTGTTGAATTAATCTGCCCCGAAAGCTTATATTCGGTTGAAATAGCTATAGGATTTTTTCCATTTAGTTTATTGCTCACAAAATCAGTGAACCATTTGTTTTTTTCCAGACTTGTTTTAGAGACAATACTGGTAAATCCGTGCTTGGCTCGATCAATAAAAACGATTTCCTCAACGCCGTATACTGCCCTTAAGCTTCCAAGTCTCATTTTCCATTCAATTTCCGTCGAGAAGATATTTCTATCATACCGCATCATCTCAATGGAAACATCAGAACCGGTATCGGAATACATCGTATTGAGATTGCTAAAGGCCTGTTTGACAATTTTCTCCATCATCAGCCCAGTGACAAATGGAATGGTGACTCCTGCAATAATAATGAGGCAAAGGGCACCGACAATAATCTTTTTCATACCTGTTCCTTAGTGGCTTAGAAATGATCTCGAAGTCTACGCTTATCTCTTGTTTTATTCCCCCCAAAAAGGAATGGGGAGGGGGATTGGGAAAATACAGAGCAGAATGATTCACACTCCAAGAAAGTCAAGAATGGACTCAGCTGCGGTACGCCCTTCAGCAATTGCGGTGACAACCAGATCGGAACCGCGGACCGCATCACCTCCGGCAAAAACCTTCTCATTAGAGGTCTGAAAGGGAAACTCACTGTTGTCTGAAGCCACGATGAGCTGCCTGTCATTTAAGGAGATATTGTTTTGGCTGAGCCAGTCGGGAGGGCTGGGCCTGAACCCAAAAGCCATAATCACACTATCGGTATCAAGTACTGCTTCTGTTCCTTCAACAGGTTCCGGTCGTCTTCTGCCCCGCCCATCGGCTTCACCGAGCCGGGTGTTGACGACCTTGATTCCGCATACCTGCCTGTCTTCTCCCGCAACAATGCCAAGAGGCTGCAGGTTCCAGAGAAAGCGTACGCCTTCATCTTCGGCATTTTGGACTTCCCGGGCTGAGCCCGGCATATTCTCCCTATCCCGGCGATAGGCACAGACAACATCTATGGCCCCTTGGCGGATGGCCGTTCGAACGCAATCCATGGCAGTATCGCCACCACCAAGAACAACCACCCTCTTGCCCTGCTGATTCACATAAGGGAAACGATCGCGCTGTAGCCCCAACTGCCGGTCGGCGTTGCCGATAAGATAGTCGAGAGCATCGTACACCCCCTCCGCTTCTTCGTTTTCCAGATCGGCGCGCATTGAGTTGTAGGTACCAGTGCCGACAAAGACCGCATCATATTCATCCAGGAGATCGGTAAAGGGCAAATCGACACCGACATCCACCCCCAGTTGAAACTCAATACCCATATCGGTAAAAACTTCGCGCCGCAGTTCCATCACTTTTTTGTCAAGTTTGAAGGCTGGAATGCCAAAGGTCAACAGGCCGCCAATTTCAGGATGTATGTCAAAAACCACCGGGGCAACACCATTGCGGATCAGCACATCAGCACAACCAAGGCTGGCGGGTCCCGCACCGACCACCGCCACCCGTTTACCGGTTGCGACAACCTTTGAAAGATCGGGACGCCAGCCCATTTGAAAAGCCGTATCGACGATGTACTTTTCTATACTGCCGATGGTCACCGCCCCATAATCGTTATTTAGGGTACAGGCCCCCTCACAGAGACGATCCTGGGGGCAGACGCGCCCACAGACTTCCGGCAGGCTGTTGGTCTGGTGGCAGAGTTCGGCCGCCTCAATAATCCGTCCTTCGTTGGCCAATTGTAACCAGTCGGGAATGTAGTTATGGACGGGACACTTCCACTCGCAATAGGGATTCCCACAATCGAGACAGCAATCCGCCTGCATCTGCACCTGAGATTTTTGAAAGGGATGATAAATCTCCACAAACTCATGTCGTCGCCGTTCAATCCTTTTCTTCTGGGGATCGACACGCTCCACCTCGATAAACTGGAATAGATTCTGGTTCATAATGTCCCTCAATATACGACTGCCAGAGTTTCCCTTGGCGAATTCCCTCGATGCCCCAGCAAAGTATCAACATCGGAAGTCTTTGGTTTGACCAGCTTAAAGAGACTTACATACTGTTCGTCAAAACCCACAAGAATCCTCTCGGCCCGCTCGCTGCCCGTCTCCTGAAAATGAGCGTTGATCATCCCCCGCAGATGCTCCTGCAGTACCGCCCGATCATCCAGGCTAATGATATCAACCAGCTCTGGATTGACCTTTGATGCTAAAGTGCCGGCTTGATCAAGCACATAGGCGAAGCCACCGGTCATCCCTGCACCAAAATTAACCCCAGTCTCCCCGAGGATGGTGACGATACCGCCGGTCATATATTCACAACCGTTATCACCAATACCCTCAACCACCACTTTGGCGCCTGAGTTTCTCACTGCAAAACGCTCCCCGGCACGACCAGCCGCATAAAGCCACCCGCCGGTGGCCCCGTAGAGACAGGTATTACCGATAATCACCGCCTCGTGGCTCTTATAGGCAACCCCCAGAGGCGGTCGAATAACCAGCTTACCGCCGGCCATTCCTTTACCCACATAGTCGTTGGCATCGCCTGTCAACACCATATGCAGGCCTCCTACGTTCCAGGCCCCGAAACTCTGACCGGCGGTACCATTAAAAAGCAGATGAATGGGAGTATCCTTCATGCCTTTATTGCCGTGGATAGCGGCAATTTTCCCGGAAAGCCTGGCCCCAACGGTCCGATCTGTATTGCGAATAACAAAACTCCCGCCTCCACCCGACATGGTCTCAACCGCCTCAGCAAAACGCTCTTCAATTTTGATATTGAGTCTGCCCGGATCATCGGGCACATTGGTTTCCTGGAAAAAGAGGC
>WTAT01000536.1 GCA_013139415.1 Desulforhopalus sp. | reverse complement strand
CTCCTTGATTCCACCAGTCAGGGGGCTCTTTGCCCCAACTGAAAGTCGGCTGGTGTTAACGAGAGAGGTGCCTGAAAAATAGCCCGGGGCGAAGATGAGCTTATTGTCAGCCCCAAGAGGATCAGCTGTGGCGGGCACTTCAGCACTTACCATAATGGAGGTCAGTGCCCGCCCGCCCAATGTCAAATATTCTTCCGGTACATCTTGCCAATGAACCGTTTGAGTGGTCATATTAACCCTAAGAAATTTCATTTATTCTCCGAGTGGTTTGTTATTTTTGTTATTCCATTTATGATGAATTCGTAAAAACTACATTTTGCCAATTTTTCGTCATTCCCGCGAAGGCGGGAATCTAGTCATTTCAACATCTTCTGGATCGAAGTCTGCGCTTATCTCCCGCCTTCGCGGAAATGACGGAGCAGATGACTTTTTACGAGATTGTCATTTATCTCAATTGTAACTAAACCAAGCTTGCTAAAGTCTCTTCAAGACGCTTCAACATCTCATCAATCAGTTCGTATGGAATATTCAGAGCGGGTTCAATTCTAATGGTCTGTGCGTTGTTCAGGGTCCCTGCGGTGAGTACCCCTCTGCTAAAGAGCCCTGAAGAAACTTTGTAACCAATTTCGTCATTGGGGAACTCCAAGCCAAGAAGCAATCCACGACCCCGGATGCCCGCGATGATTTGTGGATATTTTTCCTTCAGTACAGAAACTTTCTTCTTGATATAATCGCCTTTTTCAGCGGCTTGTCCTGCCAGATCCTCTTCGAGGAGAACGGATATCTGGGCAAGGGCAGCAGCGCTGGCAATTGGGTTTCCGCCGGTTGTTGTGGTGTGCATAAAAGGATTAGGTTCCATGCACTTCCAGATCTTGGCTGTTGAGAAAAATCCGGACATCGCGATAACACCACCGCCGAGAGCCTTGCCAAAGCACATGATGTCAGGGCTTACGTCCCAATGATCGACACCGAATATCTTGCCGGTACGCCCAAATCCAGTCTGTACCTCATCTGCGATAAGCAGCACCCCGTATTCATCGCAAAGCTGGCGGAGTCGAGGCCAGTAATCATCAGGCGGTTCGATGGCACCTGCTTCGCCCTGGATAGGTTCGACAACAACTCCGGCGATATCATCGCCTACTTCCAGCGCATTTTTGAGGGCTTGCTCGATGGCATCGGCATCTCCAAAAGGAACCTGCCTCACCCCATCCAGGAGTGGAAGTAAAGGCTTACGATATACTGCTTTTCCCAGAAGCGAGAGGGCTCCGAGAGATTTGCCATGGAAGCCTTTCAGGGTTGAGATGAAACCGCTTTTTCCAGTATAGAGTTTGGCAAGTTTCATCGCTCCGTCTACAGCCTCGGTGCCACTGTTGGCAAAAAAACCATATTGAATATCACCGGGGGTTAATTTTGCTATAACTTTTGCAAGCTGGGCACGAAGGGGATCGAGCATCTCCTGGCTGTATTGCGGGCTGCGATCGAGCTGGGCTTTTGCTGCAGCAACAATTTTTGGATGACGGATGCCGGGAGAATAGAGGCCAAATCCGCCGAGCATGTCTATATATTCACGGCCCATAACATCTTTTAAAATTGACCCTTCGCCTGTCCAATCCGTTAGGGAAAAGTCCTCCGTCTCTGTAACAGATTTCCGGTATTCCAAAAAACCCTTGTTGATGTGATCTGCAAAGTTCTGATAGGTCGAGGCAGCTATCCATTGACGCTCATCATCGGTGATATCGGCCTCCGGAGTTTGTATAAGAGCCACCATCTTCTGTGCTTCATTCAAGGCAGCGTCTATGTCACGGCTTGCTGGTATTTTTTCGATAGCGTCTTGGGTCTCTAATGCTTTTGTCATTTGAAATTTCTCCTTTGTTATTTTTGGCTTGCACCATTCTTTATCTTCTTCGTTGTTTTTACCAACCACCCTCAGCACGGCGATCATAGCGATCCTGACCGCCCAGGTCGAAGACTATCAATTTACGTTCCGTGAACGACTCTAAGAACCACTGTGAAAGTTCCCGACCTACACCGCTGTTGCCGGTGCCGCCAAAGGGAGCCAACTGATCCCAATAGTTGCTTGTTTCGTTGATATTGACGGACCCGTGGGGCAGTGCCTCGGCTACACGCCAGGCGGTCGCTAAATCACGTGTCCAAAGGGAAGCAATCAACCCCAGACCTGTGGAGTTAGCAATTTCGATAGCTTCTTCAGTCGACTGTATTTTGATGATCGGGGCGACTGGTCCGAAGGTTTCTTCCTGCGCGATCAGCATATCTGTGGTAACTCCGGTCAGGATGGTTGCAGGGAAATACAAACCTTCCTCTGGGCCAATCTGTTCAATAACTGCACCTTTGGCGACTGCGTCCTTCACATGCTCCTGGGCGCGTCGCAAGGTCGTCTCATTACAAAGAGGCCCCATCTCTGTCTTTTCGTTACTTGGGTCGCCGATTTTCAGTTTTCGGGCTTGGGTTTTGAATTTTTCAACAAATTCCTCATAAATGTCACCATGGACGAGAAGACGTTCAGCGGAAGTGCAGACTTGACCGGAGTAGTAAAAACAGCCATTGATCGCGCCATCCACTGCCGCATCGATGTCAGCATCTGGCAGGATGATGAACGGACCATCTCCGCCCAGTTCCAATAGATGTGGCTTTAGTGCGCACTTGACGGCAATTTCCCGCCCGGTCTTGGTCGAGCCGGTAAAGAAAACTCCCTTAATATCGTCATGCTCAACCAGCGCGGCTCCTACATCGCCAACTCCCTGGACGACGTTGATAACACCTTCAGGCAGACCGGCTTCGACAAATAGTTCTGCCATCATGGCGCAGGATACTGCGGCATACTCCGAAGGCTTCCAAATCACTGTATTTCCAGCCGCTACGATATGTGCCAGGGCGATCGATGAGATATCTGTAGGAAAATTATAGGGTGTAATCGCGGCAACGACTCCAAGCGGTCGATGCGTGAGGACCAGACGTTTGTTGGTTGTCTGCTCCTGTGTGGATGGTAGAGACAAGCCACGATGTCGCAAGACTTCCTCGGCCGCTTTGGCCCAAGATGGTGCGGAATACTCAAACACCTCTTCCCGGGAATCGGTGATGGTTTTTCCTATCTCGGCAGTGATCATTTGGGCGATCGGTTCCGCCCGCTGTAAAAAAAGTGTATGAATACGACGCAAGATTTTTGCGCGCTCAATCACCGGGGTATTTGCCCAGCCGGGATAGGCTGCTTTGGCGGACGCGACAGCTTTATCAACATCAGCGGGAGAGCATTTTCCAACCGTATGCAACACCTCGCCGGTATGAGGGTACCGTACTTCAAATGTTCCCGCTGACCCATCAAACCACTTGCCAGCTATAATTGCTCCCTGGGTTGGATGAGAGGAGTCGAGATGAGAAGAGTTAGTTAGTATAGTATTCATTTTTTTATTATCTCCTTTGATGGTGCTAATAAGAGGACAGTGAGAGCCTAAATTCGAAACGATTATTCATTCTGGGGATACAATCACCTTCCTTTTCAGTCACGAGGCAGCACTCTCTACAGAAAGGTTTAAATCCTCCTGTGTCGCCCTGCAGATCAGATATTTTTTTTGCACAGACCTCATGGGGACAAGGACAAAGATCAAAGTCATTAAGGCACAGGCGATTATTGCTATCCCGACCATTCCATAGCCGCCACCACTGACGATCAGTCCTCCGCCAATGGCTGGCCCTAAGGCAATACCGGCCATCAGCGCACTGCCTGAGGCTGCAACAATGCGCCCCTGCTCATCGAGCTCTGCCGCAAGGGAGGTCAGGTAGGCCAGAGTGTAAAAGTAACTGCCGGGCATGAGCATAACGCCAACAATGTAGAGCAGCTTTGAGTCTGTTGATGCGCTAACCAGATAGGTTGCCAAGCCGCTGACAAAAATACCTGCCATAATGGGCCACTTCAGGCCAAACCTCGAGCCGATGATCGTGGCGATAATGGGGCCGATAAGGCCGGACATTGCCTGGATAGACAGCAGGTTACCGACCTGCTCACCGGTGAATCCGGCTTCTACACCTATCCGCTCAACAAATGCCCAGGCCATTGTATCACGAAGGGAGAAGGCGAAGAATGCTCCAAGCATCAGAAGGCCAGTGATTTTCAGAGCCGTGTGTTTAAGGTTAGTGGGAGTGTCAGACGTTTCCCCTTTTTGCAATGCATGACGGGGCATATTTCGCAAAAACAGACCCATAAAAATAATAGTCATGCTAATCGCCGAGTAGATACCCGCGAGGCCCCAAGCTTCGCTGACCCTTGAAAAGACAAACATGATAAAAATCATCAAAAACACGGCCAGAACAGACATGTGCCCAGCGAATCGTTCTGGATCTTTTGCATTAGAAACTGTTGCATTACCGCAGGCCATAACCATTCCAGCGCCGATGCCCGCTATAATTCGGACGAGCAAAAGGAGATAATAGCTAGGGGTGAAAATGGATAGGACATTTGCCAAGAGAGCGACTAGTGCCCCTGTGTATGCAAGCTTACGCCGATCAAGCTTTCCCATCAAGGGGGCCACTATGAGCGATATAACCATGACACTTGCAAACTCGACGGTGCCCAGCAGTCCGGCCTGCGCCTCGTTTAAGGAAAAACTGGCCATAGCTGTGCCAATGAGGAAGGGGAGTGACAAGAGTGACAGAAGCCCAATGCCATAGGCTGCACTAAAGGCAGACATGAGCAGGGGCCAGTCGTCAGGTAGGTAGGATTTGAGAGTTGTAGTACGGGGCGATATAGTTTGCATGTGTCTCTCCGTTAGTTGCGCGGGTATAAAAAAGCGTGGGCCCTTGCCAGATACTCAAGGACCAGATGCACGACCGTCCTTCTCAAGCTCAATTACAGTTTTATGCAGGGTGGAATTGTCTATTCCTGTAAAGCATCCACTAAAGGTTCATAACCTTCTTGAGAGATGTCTTCCTCTTTCGCATCATACCCCCAGAATTTATGGAGCAGGGTAACGGAACAAAGGAACAGTCCCAGTGTTACCAGAAATGGAATAAACGGACTTTCAAGGTATCCAGCTAAAAGGAAGCCAACAGCAGCAGAAGCGGCAACGGTTACCGCATAAGGAAGCTGGGTTTTGACATGGTCAAGGTGGTTACATGCCGCACCGGTTGAAGAAAGAATCGTTGTATCCGCCAGTGGTGAGCAATGATCCCCAAAGACGCCTCCACCGAGCACAGCTGCAATACAAACCGGAATACTGGCACCTGTCGCAATTGCCAGTGGAACTGCGATTGGGATGACAATCGCAAACGTTCCCCATGAAGCGCCGGTAGAAAATGCTGTTAAGCAGGCAAGCGCAAAAATCAGGACAGGAATTACCCCACCAGGTAATGTATCGGCGAGCAAGGTGGCAAGAAAATCGCCGGTTTTCAATTCTTCGCAAATACCGCCGATGGTCCAGGCCATGGTCAGGAGGCAACAGGCAAAAAACATAGATTTCATGCCCGTGACCATTGCAGCCATAGAATCTGTAACAGTGACAGAACCATGAGCTTTGTAGATAATTATAGCTACGACAACACCGACAAAGGTTCCATAGATCAGTGAAGATGCGGCATCGGTGTTATTAAACGCCTCACTGACTGTCACACCATCATTAAAATAACCACCAGTTTGCAGCATAAAAAATATCGTAACAGCAAAGAGTGTGACAATTGGCAGTACCAGATCGTAGACCTTGCCATTTTCGGAAATCACCATGTCTTTAAAGTCATCATCCGAAGCTCCCACAGCACTGTTATCATAGGTGCGACCCGTCTCGATGGTACGCCTCTCAGCGCGAGCCATAGGGCCAAATTCCGTTTTGGTGAAGATAACGATGCCAACCATAAGAATGGCCGTCCAGGCATAAAAATTATAGGGAATGGTCGAGAGGAATACACCAAAGGCAGGTTCATCAATTCCTGCAACTTCGTATGCGCCGGCGATGAGAGAAACAACATAAGCAACCCAACTGGAGATAGGCGCAAGAATACACACAGGTGCCGCAGTAGAATCGAGGATATAGGCGAGTTTCTCCCGAGAAACTTTGAATCGATCTGTTACTGGTCGCATAACAGAGCCGATAGTCAGGCTGTTAAAATAGTCATCAAAAAAAACAAGAATACCCATTATCCATGTGGCACCCTGGGCACCCGTACGACTGGAAATTTTCGATGCAACCCACTTTGCAAATGCACGCGAGCCACCAGACTTATTCAAAAGACCCACCAAGCCACCGAGAAGAACAACAACAATGACGACGCGGATTCTAAATTCTGCATCTCCAAGGCTGTTGGCGACGATTTCAATGGTCTTTGTCAGGGCACCGACAGGATCATATCCTGAGAGAATAAGTCCACCGGAAAAGACCCCAAGAAACAGGGACAAAAGTATTTCTTTTGTGGTAATTGCCAGTGTGATTGCAATAATCGGCGGTAAAATTGCTAACCAACCAAAACTGTGTTCCATAATTCTCCCTCCTTCATAAGTAAAAACTAAAACAGCTGAAGCTAATTTTTAGTTCCCCTACCCGTTTGATACTGAATCAAAGAGCAGGTATTTTGATGGGTGGTTTGTCAATGAAATCGAGACAAGCCCCCACCGCTCTTTTACCATGTAGTGGTTAAATTTTTCGGTGATTGATTAGTTCGCCGAAAATATAAAACATTTTATATATCTACCTGGGAATCATGTCCCCAGATAAAGGAGACAAACAAAACCGAGGGTGGTTGATTTACTTTTACTTCTTGGAATAGCTCCTTTCATTAAAACGGATCGAGAAAGATTTCTGGTTGAACGTATATTCAGTGAATGTGAGTTGACTATACGGTAGTTCAGTGGTACTGTCAAGAATCATTTTTATTGATACTTTGAACGCTACTGGAGATTCATCTTATGCCATCCCATAATCAGAGCACGAATCGCTCCAAACAGAAACAGATCACCCGCCAGAAACTTCTTGATGCCACCATTGACATCATCGCCGAAGAGGGGCTTGTCGGAGTCACCATGGCTAAAGTAGCCGAGCGTACTCAGTTGTCTCGAGGGATTTGCAACTTCCACTTCGATACCAAAGAGCATCTCATGCTCGAGGCTTTCCGTATGTTGTATCAGGAGCATGAACTTGCCTGGCGCGAAGCGTTGTCCGATCTGACTGAAAGTCCGACATCTAGGTTGAGCGCCTTTCTAAAGACCCTGCTACTTCCGCCCATCGCGGACCACAAAAAAGTAGCGGTATGGATGGCGTTCTGGGGGGTCGCACCCCACCGACAAACCTATCTGGAAATATGTGCGAGCATTGACCGCGAGTACGAGGCCGAGGTGGAAAGACTGTTGCGCGAGCTATCTGGAGGAAAAAAAACTGTTCATGGGCAGAGCCTGCATGCCATTGCAGTCACCTTGACTTGCATGATTGACGGCTTCTGGGTTAATTACCTGATATCGCCAGGTGGCTGTCTTGCTCCCGAGGACGCAATCAATGCCTGTCTGGTATTTCTTTCTAAATTTTTCCCTGAGTTAGATTCCTTGCTTCTTCCTGAGGAAAAGGACTCCAACGGCAACTAAAAAAGAAGCTTCCAGCTCCTTTTCTCAAAATGGGGTTTTTACTCCTATGCCCCCTTACCCCTAATTCAGCATAGATGGGCCATGGAGACACATCTATGCCGATCACCGAAGAATTCGGCCAACGCTTTACATCGCCAGGCTGTTTAGTCCTTCCCTGGTAATCAGTGAGTGTTGACCCTCCAGGTCGCTGACAACTATACCCATTTCATGCATTATCTTAAGAAGCTGGCATGTATCCTTTATGCTCATTTTCAGCTTA
>WTAT01000416.1 GCA_013139415.1 Desulforhopalus sp. | reverse complement strand
CTGCATGTCTTTTATCGGGGTGTTGCGCTGCCGTATGGCGTTGATGACCTCCGGCATGACAAGTACCCCGATCAGCATGGGGGTGAAGGTGAAACCGCTCATTAATTCCGGGATACCGAAGGTAAACCGTGTGGCACCGGTAATAGTGGACATCCCCACCATGGCAAACAGCATGCCGAGGCAGCAGGAGAGCAAACCGCGGGATATTGACTCACCGGTAATTGAACCGATGACGGTAAAGGCAAAGAGCAGGAGATACACTCGCTCAATGGGGCCCGCTTTAAGGGATATTATTGAAATGGGGGCAGCTACGAAGATAAGAACAAGGGTACTGATCATCTCACCGGTGACTGAGGCAAACAGGGCCATGTCAAGTGCTTTGCCCGATTTCCCGGCTTTCGTCAGTGCGAACCCATCCTGAGCAGTGAGAAAAGCGGCCGCTGCACCCGGAGTGTTGATAAGGATAGCGGAAATGGAGCCACCGTAAATCCCTGCCTTATAAACGGCAAGGAGCATTGGGATGCCGATAATGGGATCTACATAAAAGGTAAGCGGGAGAATAATCGCTATGGCCATAATCGCTGAAATACCTGGAATAGCACCAAAAATTATCCCAACGATAATCCCAATAAGTATTCCTGCTATCGGGCCAATTGCAAAGATAGACGAGAATCCGTTTAAAATGTTTTCAATCATATCGCTTCTCCGTCAAGATAGGGACCAGGTCGGCAGAAAAACCCGTAAATAGTTACTGCAGCCATAAAAAACAAGGAGTGGAGTGATCACAGATACCGTCGCCATAGGGAGCCAGTTTCGGCCTCCAAGGAGTACCCCAATGCTCATCATGACAAAAGGAGTCGTGATGAGAAAACCGGTGTAGGGCACCAGGAACCAGTAAAGAACGAAAATCGCCACATAGATTCCTATCCCAAGAAAACCAGTGGTATCTATATATTCAAATACACCGAGTTTGGTTTTTTTGTGCAACTTGAGAAGGGACTGAATACCGATAGTCGCAGAGAACATTATGATGAAAACGGCTACCAGGCGGGGCAGAAACATCGACCCCAGGTCGGTTTCCATTCCGCCCTCGACCAGACTGTCATTGGTCAAAATTATGAGCGATACAATAATGAGGACCGCTGATAGACCCACATCTACTTTTCTTCTGTTCATCATTCCACCTTGTAAAAAGGTTTAACCGGATATGCCTGTCTGTCATGCTCTTAACCTGCATCCTGTTCATTGGTCGTTAGATCACAATAATTTTCAAGAGAAACCGGCCTGAACGGCTGTCTGACCTGAAGATTGCCGACCTTTTTGGGTGAAGTCGACAGAGTAGCAGCAGTTATTTCGGCAAGGGCAGGGCCGCACATTCTACCCTGACAAGGTCCCATTCCACACCGGGTGTAGAGTTTGACCTCGTTTACATCACTGTTGCCTTCCCGGACAACTTTTCTTATAGCACCAGCCGTTACTGATTCACAACGGCAGACCTTTGTTATATCCGGGATATTAAAAATATGCGGATTAGGGGCAAAGACATATCTGAGAAAGCTCCTGGCAATTCGTGTTAAACGGAGTTGCTTCAGTGAATCTTTAGACCTGAAAGCAGCTTCACTCTTGGTAATCACCCCAAGACGTCTGGCTGTATCTATTCCCGCCAGGGTACCTTTTATTATACTGGCATCGCCGCCATGGACATAACCGGCGTCACCCGCCAGGTAGACCCCATCAACACTTGTTGCGCCAAACTGATTGATTGCAGGATACCAGTAGCGCTGCACCGGATCCCAGAGGTGTTTTGCACCTAAGGAGTTGAGGATATGGGTACGGGGGATAACCCCCTCATGCCTGAGCAGACACCCTGTTTCAATTTCCCGCTCTTTACCCCCTACTTGATAAGTAACTCTCTCGACACATTTTTCCCCAGCTGCCCTGATATTTTTTACACCGGTTATAAAGGGAATTTTACCTTTTACTATTTTCAGGGCCATGGACAGCCCTTTGCCCATATAAGGTGAGTCAAGAAAGGAGACAGCCATAGGTACACTTGAAAAAAATCGTCGTGACCAGTAGCCGGTATCAAGCCAGGCGGCAATGTTTACGCCTTTTTCAAGAAGATGACAGGCCAGAAGAAGCAGGAGAGGGCCGTTTCCTGCAAGCACGACCGGTGCCTCGGGATCTTCCGTCAGGGTGCCTCCTGAGCGAAGCAGAATATCTGCACCTCCAGCCCCCATCACCCCCGGGAGCGTCCAGCCAGGAAATGGCACAGGTCGCTCCATTGCACCCGGTGCAACGACCACTGACTGGGCTGGAAAGATTTTGGTTTTCCCTGCGGTTGTGCAGGAAACCTTGCGAGGTTCGAGGCCCCAAACGATTGTTTCAGGGGAATAGTTGACCCCGGAACTTCTAAAATCTTTTGCAAGCGCAAGGCCAGCTTCCCGTTCCTTGGAATCGAGCATCGATTGGCCGAGAGGGGATTCAATATTTCTAAAAAGCTGTCCGCCGGGAGACGCCTGTTCGTCTACAACAACTACCTCAAGGCCGCAGCTGCTTGCCGAACATGCGGCGGCAAGCCCGGCCGGTCCGGCTCCAACTACTACAAGATCAGTCTGCCGTTCCATTATTTGGCCTCTCCGGTTTGCAATTGTCTTTTGACAACCATGCCTTCTTGTACAGCTACCAGACAAGACTGGACATTAGGTTCCCCGTTAACTTCCAGCATACATTCAAAGCACACTCCCATGAGGCAGTAGGGTGCCCTGGGGCTGCCATCTACCGGATTGGTGTATGTCTCATCGGGATGAGTGTGCCCCAGCACTGCTGCGGCTACTGAGATTCCTGCGGGTACTGTGATCTCTTTTCCATCAAAGATAAGAGTCACGGTTTCCTCAACTTGGCTTTCTTCCATGGTGCTTTCCTTGACTAACATGCGTAGCCGAACCGTTCGAGGGTCATCCCCCGTGCCATTTCCGGTAATTCCCCTCCCAGCACAAAGTCGGGCAGGTGACGTGTATGGGCTGCGGCCAGGGTGACGGCACTGTGGGTATTGATAAGGGTCACTTTCGGGTGCTCCGGCAGCCTGCTGTAGATGGCCTGTTGGTCATTGGGCATTACCCGAAGCCCGCTCCAGGCACGAATCAGCCGTTTTTTGCTCAGTTCCGGCCAAATCCTCATTGCCAGCCGGCCTTCGATAGCTACATCCTCAGGGACAATCCGAGTGTCGTGACCAATAAATTCATGTCTGAAGCCGATAATGATCGTGCCGCCGAATGTCTGGGTTACGCCAAGCAGAGGGATGGGCATTACCGGAGGCATCCGCTCAACAAGCAATACCTGCCCCTTATCAGCACTAACGGGGAGCTTTGGTATAGCAAATTGGCAAAATCTGCGGTTGGCAAGGCCTGCAGCCAGAACGAGACGTCCGCAGTCCATCCGGCCTTTGTCTGTGAAGACACTGTAGCCACCGTCTTTTGGTGTTATATCATGGATCAATGTCTCAACAAGGTTGCCACCCAATTTACAAAAAGCCAGCTTGTAGGCGTGCATCAGGGTTAGTGGTTCAATCATGCCATCGTCTTCACACCAGGCGGCCCCCACCACTTCAGGGCCAAAATCGATCTTGGGGAGCTTGCCTTCCAGTTCACTGCGGGAGATCATCCCACCTGGGTAATCCCCCAGTGTCTCGCGAAGCTTCACGAGATAATTCCGGCGGCTTTCGTATTCGTTTTCACCCAGACATGCTATGAGTCCCCCCGTGTAGTTCACGGGAATTTCAAGCCCGGAAATTTCTTCCAGCTCTTTAGTCAGCTCGGGAAAGAGCCTGCAGGAGTGAAAACCCCATTTGGCGTAGTTTGGCAGATGTTGGAATTTTGACTGGCACCAGAGCAGGCCGACATTGGTGCGGGAGGCTTTGTTCGTCGGGGTTGGTGCATCCAGTACGGTTACCTTGCATCCCTTGGCCACAAGGCCGTATGCCAAGGCCAGACCGCTGATACCACCGCCGGCAATGAGTATGTCATGCTCCGGGTGGCTTTGTTGTTTGATGTTTCCCATTTTATGGCTCAGTAGAAATTTCCTGGGGCAAGGTGCAGTACTACGGTTTTTTGTAGGCGATGCAGTCCACCTCAACCCGTAGATCGCTCATCATCATCGCTTGGACAGTAACTCTGGCAGGAGCATGATCTGACGAAAAATATTCTGCATACACTTTGTTAAATTCAGCGAAATCCCGGGGGTCATCGATCCAGACACCAACTCGGACAACATCTTCAAGGCCGTAACCGGCCATTTTCAGAACATTTTTGAGGTTATCAAGGGTTGCTCTGGCTTGAGTTGTCATGTTGCCGAAAACTATCTGGCCTTTTTCATCCCGCGGTACCTGGCCGCTTACATACAGCCAACCGTCCGCGCCCGCTGCTTTGGCAAAGGGGAGGCCGCCGCTCTTGGGGGTTCCGTAACGCTCAATTGACATAGATTTTTCTCCCTACTGCTGTACGGCAACAAGCTTGCCCAAACAGCTTACAGTTGTTGTGAATATTCATGTAAAACCCATGCGCACCGACCTTTTTGCCTCGCTGGTATGAAAACATCCGATGTCGGTCGATTTGCTTCATTATGTTGCATATAGTACTACTAGGTTCAGGCATGTAGTGGACTGATCCTGTGTACGATAGTGTTGCAGATATCATGCCAGTATGATTTTTGCTGTATGTGTTGTATATTCAGCATATTACCCGTTTATGAGTTGTTCGCAGGGGTAGGTGTTTTTGTAACGTTGTGTTGCAGTTGGTTGGTGTGCTAAAGGCAGGTTGGCTATAAGGTGCTATTGTTAAAGAATATAATTGCATCTTAAGGGAACTGTAATATAAAATTACAGTGTAACGATATTTTACAGGGTTTCTTATGACTACTCAATTTCAGGGTATGCCTAATCTGCAGCGTATTATTGAGCGGTCGCATGAGCGATCAGCGAGCTACAAGCTTGATCCCAACGCGAGAGGTGCACCAGAATCAAGCAGACTGTCATCAGTTGATCTTGCTCGGCGAATTGAAGAACAGCTGGAATTCTTTAATATTGCCCGGGAGCAGCTGGATAACCTTTACCGGCTCTTGAAAGATACCGGATTTTGCATGGCTCTTGCTGATGGGGGCGGGTACGTTCTCTATGTGATTGGTGATCCCGACCTTATTGAACATTTCAAGCAAAGGCGGTGCATTCCCGGCTATCGGTGGACGGAACGGGATATCGGCACCTGCGCAATTGGGCTGGTGCTTGAGGAACGTATTCCGATTTTTTTGCCGGGGGACAGGATGTTTGCGGCTCTTGCGCAAAAAATAAGTAATGCGGGTGCCCCCGTCTATTCCCCGGATGGCAAAGATGTGGTTGGGGTTGTAAGTCTTAGTGGTTACTCAGAGAAGATGCATTTACACACCCTCGGCCTCGTCCGTCAGGCAGCGGAAACCATCACTGCGCAACTCCGTGAGAGGGAACGTCTCCGTGAACTGGATATTCAGAACCAGTATATGGACGCACTGCTGGAGTCGAGCTCCCGTGGTATGTTGACGGTTGACCAGCAGGGATGCATCGTACAGGCCAACCGCAGGGCGCGGTTGCTCATGGATCTTCCTGCCAATGCTGTGGGCATGCCTTTTGCCGACTGTGTTGGCGAGAGTTTTGACATTTCCATCGATCTTGCCAGTGGCCGAGGATTCAGGTCGAGGGAGTTTTTGACTAAAAAAGAAGGAAGTACCCACTTTGCCTCCCTCGACCCTATACGGCATGTCAACGGGGATCTCGTTGGTGGGCTGCTCACAGTGATTGAAAAAAAGGAGCTTATTCGGGTAGCCACCGAGATGACCGGCTCCTATGCACATTTCACGTTTGATTCTTTAGTCGGCAGCAGTGAAACCCTGAGAGCTGCACTTCATATGGCAAGGATATCAGCGGGCAGTACGACTACAGTCCTGTTGGCAGGTGAGACCGGGACAGGGAAAGAACTCTTCGCGCAGGCGATACATAACGAGAGCGATAGGAAAAGGCAGCCTTTTGTCGCCATCAACTGTGGCGCAATTCCGAAAGAGTTGCTGGAGAGCGAGCTTTTCGGTTACGAAGAGGGAGCATTTACAGGTGCTCAAAAGGGAGGGAGGCCGGGTAAGTTTGAGTTAGCCGATAACGGGACGCTCTTTCTTGATGAGATTGGAGATATGCCTTTTGACATGCAGGTCAAGCTCCTTCGGGTTTTGCAGACGGGGGAAATTCAGAGGGTTGGTGGATTACGCAGTGTTCCGGTGAATCTTCGGATAATATCGGCCACCAATAAAGACCTCAAGAAAGCCATTGAGGAGCGCCAGTTCCGTGAAGATTTGTATTATCGTATTTGTACCCTGAAGATAGTGGTGCCACCGCTGCGCGATCGGGGTGGTGATATCCTGCTCCTTGCCAACCATTTTCTGAAACGTTATGCATTACAGCTTAATCGACGGTTGAGGCTTAAATCTCCGGAAACAGAAAATGCTTTGTTGCATTACAGTTGGCCCGGAAATATCAGGCAACTTGAAAGTAGCATTGAGCGTGCTGTCCATCTAGCCGAAGGTAATGAGCTTATGCCGAACCATTTTGGGATATCGGATTTCATGCTCTCTAAAGACGACCTGCAGCGAAATCAGTCCAGCACGCTGCAAACGCTGGCTGAGGTGGAGAGGCAGGCGCTGGTAAAAACGCTTGAGCATTTCAAAGGAAATATCTGTAAGGCTGCCAGAACCTTAGGGGTTAGTCGGCCGACAATATATAGAAAGCTTAAAAATTACGGTCTTAGTGTCGACTGAGATGGTCCTGTGTTATAGGCTACCTGAAATATTCAGTCGGATTTGACTCAAAAACAGAGGGCAAATCCGACTGGGTTTAGGGAGCAATGGAACGTAAAACCCGGTTAAGCATCGGTTATATCGCCTGGGACCTAATTAAATTTGCCAAATAGAAGTGGCGGATTTGGTACCTTTATGGGATTAGACCCAATAATAGGAAGTAGACCAAACAATAAGTAATAATGGGGGTCAGAGAACAACTGTTTCTTATATTAGAGAGAATTGTTCTCTGACCCCCATTTCACTCATATCATGTTTTCGTTTAGAACCAAGGATCTTCAGCCGATGGCGTGCGCACCTCTCCGGCAAATCGTTTGTGTAGAAAAACAGCAACTGAATTACCATCAGTATACCAAGCCAACCAATTCCACCAATTCTTAGGTACCCCAATCTCCGAGGTCTTTTCCTGAGCGGGTTCATAGAGCGTCAGTCCTGGGGTATCTGCACGCACCTGCATCCCCGCCTGAGATGACATCTCCTCTCCCATGGTAAAAAACTGTTTGAAGACGGACTTGGCAATTTGCTCAGCTTCGATAACCTCATCATCAAACCGCGGGTGGATAACCACACATACACCCCACCTGGTTTGAGCCACCTGTATCTTATGCCCCTGCGCTTGGTACCTGGCGATCACGGTCGACCATTGGGGTAGGCGCTCGTTACGCAAGAGAATTAGCCTTTCGGTTAGGTTTGGTGGTATCCAGTCGTCCTTAAGGATTTCTTTAAACCACAATCCCGCTTCTTCGACTGCAACCTCTGGCGGCATACCCCCGGGTCTAATCGGCTTAGCATCTTCCGTAACGCCCGCTGGATAAATTGCCGGTAGTTGATTCGAGATGTCGTCTTTAGCGTAGTGATCTTCGATGTATTTCGGAGACGGCCACACAACAAGCGCTTCCATACCGTATGGTAGAGTTCGTTTCAAAGGTGTGATCAGTTGAGTATCAGGCGCAATGTCTTCAAACACCGGTTGTGCAATACCAACCTCCACAAAGAACAAAAATACCAATGCGCCCAAGAATATCCCCTTCCTTATGCGTTCTACAGCCGTGAGCGTCTTCATTAGTTTGGTCCTCCCAATGCTTTGGGCTTGTTTGCCAACTTGTTTAAAGGTACTGGTATGACAGTACTTTTAGAGGGGCCGTCGCCTTGATGATCATGCCAATATTGGGAAAAGGACGAGGCATACCATTTGAGGTATTGCTTGGACATGCTATGTTTCGAGTAAGGCCATATTGTAATCCAAACATGGCCATCATCGGTGCTCCCGTCTTTGGTCACAAGACCACCTTCAAAATTGTTCCCCGAAAACATCAGGTGCGCAATTTTTCCACTATCAATGTCTTTGCCCCATTTTTTTCGAGTTTGGTTATATCCACTAACGTAGTCATTAACGGTCGAGTTCGTGTTGCCAGCAATCGGGTGTGTGGGTACTGGATGAAGTGTCGGATATACTTGGGTGACAAGCGCTTTTACACCAACAACCCCAAGGGCGCTTACCGCCAAGGCGGCTCTGTTGTGACAATCGAGATTCGAAACGTATTTTCTCGCATAGAACAACCATCGGTTCGTTTTCTCATCTCCTAAGAATGATCCATAGCTACCCGAGATTTTCTTTGAGACAGTCCCGGTAACAGCATCTACAACATCCTGTAGAGTGCTCTTTCCCGACGCGCCACCGATCACGAAATTTAGTCTCTTGGGTGTTAGTTTATTCGCTTGTCCCTCAACGTTCGCAGTAAACGGCGTATCGTAAACAATATAGATCTTATGCGTGGATGAACCTAGATCATACCCTGGCCCACCAGCTGTTTTTGCGATCCTCCAATTAAACGTTTTGGTCAGCATGGAAACGGTTTGAGGAAGATCGACTTTACTGATCATGGAGACCGTCTGCGCGGCACCGGTCGCCTTGATGTTGTCTGCCCGGAAGTTAATAACAGAACCTTCACTTCCCGCCAAACTAAACTTGGTTCCTGCGGGTTCCACTTTTATCGTGACATCGACTTTTAACCTGGAGGGTGCTCCAACTTTAGAACGTCTATATAAGGTAGGCTCATTTTTGTCTGGATCATTGTTTGCGTCCGGCCCGTCAGCGATCCAAACAGGGTCAGTTATGAGTGGCCCCTCTCCCCAGTCATTGTTGCCAGAGCTGTTCTGATAGATCTGATGTTCATTGTTATCACCATATCCAGATCCCGCTTTTACAAAGCTTATGTCGACAAGGCTACCCGTTATCGACTCGCTCACACGATAAAATAGGTAACCAGCAATCACAATTGTGACCATAGCATAGAGCCACCACTTTGGTTTTTTTATCTGTGCTACCTTGTTCATATGACAACCCTCCGATCCAAATAAATGGTATGACGGCCAGTGCGGCTAATGCCAAGATTGTGACAGGACTGGTCTCCGCATTGCTCCGGCAGATTTTTTCTTCCCTGATAAAAAGAGGCAGTTTCAAGCTACGGTCACCTGCATATAATATCCGTTGGCACTGTCAACTTATCGAAGTCGCCAGGCTTGTTGCCACCTCCGAGACAACCGATGGAAAAGAGTAAATAAGATTGAGTGTTTCCTGGTTCTAGTCATTAAAATGATGTCAGAAAAACAAAAAGCCGAACTACCTTTTCCCAAGGCAGCTCGGCTATCTCTTAGTCCCGTGGCTTTCCGTCCCTGCCTTCCGGCAGGTTTGGCTTTATCTTATGACAGTTTAATTTATATCAATCTTATTTAATTATACGACAAAGCCTGACAT
>WTAT01000045.1 GCA_013139415.1 Desulforhopalus sp. | reverse complement strand
TTTCATACCAAACCAGATGATGAACTTCGTAGCGTTTGGTAAATCCCTCCGTCAAATTATTTTTATGTTCCCATGTTCTCTTGACGAGATTCGAAGTCACACCGACATATAGAGTACCATTTTTTTTGCTTGCCAATATGTATACAGCAGGCTTCTTGTTCATTTCTGTTGTCCTGGATTCCGGCTAAAAACATGCCGGAATGACGGAAGCGGAACCGCCTAACTATTTCCCGATTACGTTATGCAAAAGCTATGTGATATAAAAAATCGTCAATGCAATTTTCTAACCGGACACCGCTGTGCTTTTCGTGGTGTATTTTTATTATGTTACTTTTACAATAGAAGCCGGTCGCGATTATTGTGCTGAATAGTTATCCTCTCATCACTGTATCCGGGTCGGTTATGGCTGTCTTCCAGGCTGGGATAATAGTGCTGACCACATAGGGCGTTATGATCAGGAACCCCATAACAAAAAGCTGGTACAAATTAATATGGGGAGTCAGGCGGAAGTCCGGGAACAGCACGGACCAGCCCTTGATTATAGGTGCAAGTATGGAAGAGTCGAAAAAAAACACATGGACAAAACCGGCGATAACTCCAAGAAAAAACGAGGTTAAGGCTATGATGACCCCCTCCCAAAACTTCAAGGCCAGAACATCCGATGTATCCCAGCCGATTGCCTTGAGAATCCCTATTTCCTGCTTTTCTTCAGCACTGATCCCTGTGGCCTTGTCCCAGGCCATAATGCAAAAGGCAATAACCGCTCCACTGAATACCGCTATCATCATGCCGCTTCGCCAATTGAACACCATATCATAGGTCCGGACGAGTTCACTCTTGGTTATCGGCCTGGTGTCCGGAAAAAGCCGTTTTACTTTAGAGGCGACAGTCTGCACCTCACTGCTGTTATACACCCTGACTGCTATATCCGTGGCCTGTCCGGCAGGCAAGTCAAAAAAATCAATAATGTCATCATTGCTGAGTACCACCAGGTCATTGGTCAGCAAGACAGAGTCCGTCGAGAAAACACCGACCACCTCATACAGCACTCCCATGTTTCTGCTGTTAATAAGAATGAGTTCACCATCCACTTCACTGTTTCTGATATCAGCAACCCCGGCCCCAATGGCAGCTTCTCCACTGGCCCCAGGGAGCCTGCCATGAACAAAATCAAGAGTACTTTCCTTGCTCATCAAGCCTGTCAGCGTATAGTTTGCTTTGACAAAAGCGTCATAATAATAGCCCCAGTAACGGGGAGTGACTTCGCCAACTCCTGGAATCTTCTTTATTTTCTCGGCGTACTCCACTGGAATAAGGTCGTGACGGCCCCCTTTCGTCCTTTGAACAATCAGGTCGGGAGCACTGGTAAGAATGTTTTCAGCCTCTTTTTTCAGCGAATCTGTAAAAAAAAGGATCGTGGCCAGGGCTGATACTGTGAAAGAAAAGGCAACAATAATGGCAAGATTTTTAAAACGTCTTCTGACGATCGAAGAAAGGGCATGCTCAAGAATTTTGATATGCTTGGTCATGGACTGTCACCAAAATTACGCATGGGCGGTGCAATAACAGACCCGGCGGGAAAGTGTTCCAGAGATAAAGGAAAATCCTGAAATGGAGAAAAAAAATCTGCCTGGGAAGGATGCCTCGTGTACCTGGCCTCGGTCCAGATCGCAAAATCGGTAAGACCGAGATGGCTCACCAGCTGGCGTTTGGCAGGCAATTCCCTCAGCCAATTCACCTGTCTGTCATAGAGTGAATAACTGTATAGAGCAAATAGAATCAACACCTCAACAAGAGTGAACGCTATGAAAATCTTACTTTTTATCATACGTAATCGTAAATATTAGGGTTATGTTCTCAAGTTGGCATAACCACCAAACTGTAAATATTCGTTAATTCCTCAATATACAACCCAGTCCGACTTGGTAACAATGTGCGGATTTTCCCCTTTGGTTATTTGCACAATGTAACACCCTTTTGAAGCATATCGCTGGCCGTTACCGAAGGTCAGACGAGGGTAAACGGCTATGGCATAGTCCTGATCCGTCATCATGTCAAATCCTTCAAAGAAATAATCCCTGAAAAATTCACTCCGCATCTGTTTTATAGCCATGGACAATGTCCAGCCGAGAAAATACATTTTAGACTGAATGGTCAAGTCACCAGGCTCTATTTTACGCATTTTCAGCCAGCGTTCTATCACTGAGAGTCGCCGGCTGTTCTCACCGGCAATACTATACGGGTAGGTCATATACACCTTTTCCCGAATGGTGTCCGGAACGTGAGAAAAATTGCTCTTGATCATATTTGCAGAGATAAAAACCATGTCCAGTTGAGTGGATTGACCGGAAAGTCTCTCAACATGTTTGAGATCATCTGTCCCAAGCCAGAGGAGCAAGACAAAGGGATCAGCTGACCCTGCAATGGTGCTCCAGAAATCCTCGGACACTGTATCACCCGCTTGGAGTATTCTATTTTCAGGGGCAGCCCCCCCAAACTTCTGCCATGTTTCAGCAAACCCTTCTGCCAGAGCCGTCCCTTTCTGGTCCTCTCGAAAGACCTGGACAACGTGCATCTTTTTCTCAAATTTCCCAGTGGCTCGCAGGTATTTGGCAGCGGCCTCACCCTCTTGGTAAAAACCCTTGGAAAAGTAGAGTGTATACCAGTCGGAGTTCGAAATGACAGGCAGATCTGTAATGGGGAAAATACAGGGAATTTCGTGCTGCTCGCTGAAGTGATGAATCGGGGCCCAGCTTCCCTCGGATATACCGCCCAAAAGGGCAAATACCGGCTCTTGTCTGTAGTACTCCTCCAGTTGACGGGGCCATGATGCCTCATCCCCTTTCAATTCCCATATATTGAGTTTCAATCTTCGGTAGGCCTTGTGCATTTCAGATTTATAAAAAGGCCCGGATCTGGCCCGCTTTTCCTCATGCCGGGTCTGGGAATTATGGGTTGCAATATGGGTTTTAAGAACAGACAGCATTGACAGCCGTTCATAATCGGGAACATCACCGGCAATAACGGTGGCAACTGTCAAAACAGTGTCGTTGACGCCGGGGTCGAGTTCAACGCTGAGATTTTTCAAATAATGGACAAAAATTTCCATGTTGCCCGTGTTGAGCATATAACGGGGCATTATGCTGTCCAATTCTCTCCCTGCAGGATCCTCACCGGCTCGAAGGAGGTGGGCCAGAGTCCTGTCCGTATAAGCCGGTCGCGCTTCTGCCACCTGCTGCCAATATTTAGGAAGATTCCGGCGAGGATTTTCACTCTCTAAATTGCTTTGCGGCGGTCGCCAGGCTCCTGTTCTCCGCCGGGGGACATAGAGCTCCTTTCCATTGGTCGGCCAGGTAATCACCGTGCCTTCCACTGAGCCCAGCCCGCTTCTCTGGTGGCAGTCGTCACAGGTAAACATTCGCCCATCCACTGGGATATCGCCCATGACAAGAGCCTTCAAGGGCTGCCCTGAGGGGAGGACACCTTCCCGGTACATTTTCTCTCCAAACATTAAGGCCTGATCTTCGGGATATCCTCCAATCATACGGTCATTTTCGGAGGCCAGGACAAAACCGGATCCAGCAGAAAGAAAAAATAATACAAAAACTATAAGTGATCTTATTTTCATGCCACTCCTTTCATCACAAAATTTTTTACGCCGCCATTACTATTTGGATATTTTCTCATACTCATTCATGAGATCAGCCGTGCTCATGAGGCCGTCAATCCGAACCCATTCGCGTTCCCCCGGAGCCAAAATAAATGTCAGCGGGTAATGGTCCATCTTGTTTGTTACGTAGGCATCGAATGCTGTCATTACCTGTATCACGTCGTCCCGTTTGCCGCTTAAAAATTGCCATCCGGGCTGGGCTCCATATTTCTTCAGATACATTTTCATTGCCTCCGGGGTATCATTATCCGGATCAATTGAAACTGAAATCAACTCCACACCCGAAACACCCTCACCCAGTTTTTTCTGGAAATGAGAAAAACCGATAGACAGTATCGGGCATATTGTTGTGCAGGTTCCATATATGAACTGAAGGAATATGGGCTTGTCTGAATGCAACAACTCCTTGAGCGGAATCTTGTTGTTATCCTGATTGATCAGTATAACATCGGGGACTGTATAGTTGTGAAGCGTCCTCGTGTTATTATTTTTACTCCATCCAGGAGCTGCCATCGCAAAAAATAGCGCCAGCCCTAAACATATGAAAGCACTTGATTTGATTCCTCTATTTTTATTCATGCACGTTGTCCTCCCGTGGATTTCCGAGTTCCCATTTCCAGCCTGAACTCTTTTGTTAATGTATTTTCCTACCTTTTTTTTATCGGGCCTGTCAAGCAGGTTCTCATAATTGCGGGGAGAACAGGACGTATAAAACTTCTGAATATCCAACAAAAATTGTGAAAATAGCCGCCAAATTGGGTACAGTCTCAGAACGCTCCTATAAAAGTTGTTTCCCCTCACATCAACCTGAAAGGTCTGTGCAATGACCCGACACCAAGACAAATTTATCACCAAAAAAATATTAGGCGGCTTCACCGTCTTAATTTTACTTTTTATTTCGTTTGGTGTTCACCATTTTTTTGAAACAAACAGATTTTCCAGCCTGACAGCCTCCCTCTACAATCATCCTCTTGTCGTGTCAAATGCGGCCCTCCAGACAAATGTCTGCATTATAGAAATGCATCGCAGCATGAAAGACGTCGTTCTCCTGGACTCCAATGCAGCAATTACGAAAGCAATTACCGCAGTAAAGGAGTCAGAACGTAAGGTTCTGGATCATCTCGATATTGTTTCACAAAAAATCCTGGGAGAAGAGGGTAAGGCCCTTGAGAAGGTAACACGGAAATTGTTTTTAGAATGGAAAGAAATACGGCAGGAAGTCATCCAGCTTGCCAGGTCTGGGCACAGGGAGGAAGCGGCAAAAATTACAATGGAAAAAGGCGCAGATCATGTTGCTCAACTGGAGGAAAAAATGTTGGCACTGACCGCTTATGCTCGTGGCAAGGCAAGAGATTTCAAGAAACATTCAGACAGCGTTCATCACAGGATGCATGTATTTACAGCAATCTATATCGTCCTAGGTGTCTTTTTTTCCGCACTCATTGCCTTTGTTACGTTAAGAAAAGTCCTCAAGGCGGAGAGAAAGGCCTTGGAAAACCTTGCCCTCCTTCAAGGGATACTCGAAGGAGTTGATGACCCAATCCTGGTAAAGGATATCCAGACACGTTGGCTATTGGCTAACTCTGCCACAGCAAAAGTATTAGACAAAAATCCCGAAGAATTCATAGGCAAAAACAATGACGAACTCCTCCCCAGAGAAATCGCCCAAAAAATTAATGAAACCGACAGGCATGTCTTGAGTGCAGGCGAAATGGTTTCTTTTGAGCAGGAATTCACAGTGAACGGCGTGCTCCGGACCTATCTATCTAAAAAAACAGCCCTCAGAGATGAAAATGATCACATTATCGGGGTTATTAATGTGTCCCGCGACATCACTGACAGAAAAAATATCCTTAAGGATCTGGAAAGGGAATTAATTGTCAACTCTGCTCTTTCTGCACTCTATGAACCCTTGACTGTACCCGGGGCAACACTCAACACCATTACTGATGAAATTCAAAAACACGCCATGAGACTGACAGGCAGTGCGTTTTGTTATGTTTCCTCCGTTGATCCGGAAAATGGCGACTTGATAGGACATACTCTTTCAAAAATGCTTGGCGATCAGTGTAAGCTGACAACAATGGAACCAACTATTGCCTTCAAGTGTGGCGAGGGCGGTGTGTATAATGGACTATGGGGGTATTCTTTAAACACTCGAAAGCCCTTCTTTACTAATTCCCCTGGTACCCACGGAGCATCAACCGGTCTTCCCGGAGGCCATATTCCACTCACGAAATTTTTATCTATACCTATAATGATTGGCGACGAGTTGGTAGGTCAAATTGCCGTAGCAAACAAGAAAACAGATTATACTCCCCTGGATCTCGATGCCATTAACCGCCTGGGAATATATTTTTCCTTGGCCCTGCAGCGAAAAAGAGCTGAGGATCAATTGCTGCTTCAGCAGAAAGAACTGGAAAATCGGGTTGAAGAAAGGACTGAGGAACTCGTTGCAATAAACGAAAAGCTGGAACAGGAGATAGAGGAGGGGCAGTCAAAGGCAATAGCCTTGAGGGAATCCGAACAGAAGTACAGCACACTGGTGGATAGCGCAATCATTGG
>WTAT01000460.1 GCA_013139415.1 Desulforhopalus sp. | reverse complement strand
ACAACATTTCCGTATTTCAAATAGCTGGAGATCTCCTTTACAGCCATGGAAGCACAGTTTTCTTCTGACTCCGACGTCGATGCTCCGAGATGAGGTGTTGCCAGCACCTTGGCATGACCTACCAGTGCCGGGCTCGGGAAATCACAAAGATATGCTTCCAGATAACCGCTGTCGAGTGCCTCAATCACAGCCTGTTCATCGACAATCGGTCCCCGCGAATAATTTATCAATACCGCACCTTTTTTCATTCTGGTAATAAACTCGGCGTTAACCAAATTACGGGTACGATCAATCAGGGGCAAATGCAGACTTACCACATCCGCATCACCAACGGCGTCTCCAAGATTTCGACATACTCTTACCTCCGGGGACAGTTGATGGATATTCGCCAGTGCCGGAGCAGGATCAAAACCATTGACATTCATGTGCCTGAAAACGCCACCATTTGCAAGCCTGACACCTATCTGGCCAAGGCCCACAACACCCAAGGTCTTTCCCGCGATCTCCTCCCCCTTAAACGCAGCCTTTCGCGCCTCAACCTCCTTGCTGACCAGGTCCGGGTCCATTTTCGCAAGCGATTTACAGAAATCGATCCCTTTGTAAATATTTCTCTTCCAAACCCCCATCATCGGGAATACCAGATCGACAACGGCATTTGCATTTGCTCCGGGGGTATTGAGGACACAGATACCTTTTTCCGTTGCCCGCTCAACAGTAACATTATTCGTCCCTGCACCTGCTCTTGCAATGACCTGAACCGAAGGATAATCGTCAACATTTAAAGGAGAACTGCGGAGTATAATGCCATCGGGAGCTTCTTCATCTGCCGAAACCGTAAACTTGTCACTGAAAAGCCTTAATCCTTCACTGGCAATGTTGTTTATTTTCTTAATCTTATACACCGGCATGAAACTCTCCCCATTCCTTAATTATTTAATTTTGTTCATTTTCTGCACAGATTTTAATGAAAAACAGTTGCTAACTATATAACGACTATGACGAAGGTCAACATTTTTCCACTACTTCTTCTTTTCATCTACAATTTCAAAACTTTATTAAACCTGGACAACGACAGCTCCCGCTCCTGCAGAAAACAGAGATAAGAGTGTCCAGAATTGTACCCCATACCAATTTCATCAAGCGCCTCCTGCGAAATCCGTAAAAAATAAGATTTCCGAAAGAACTGGTTACGATTATTTTTACGGTAGACTCCCTCCATTTCGGCTGGCAGTGTCTGGTAAAGGACAGATTTTGTCTGCTCCGGCTGTTCTTTACTGCTATCCACCTTGAGACAAGCCGGTAAAAATCGGAAACCGCAGCGGAGCCAGTCATACTGAAGAAGCTCAATAATGACATCCCGGTCATCACGCTCAGAAGCCAACTCAACCAATTTGGTACACATCAACTCCTGGGTTGCCGCAAGTTGAAAAAATCCGCTGGATTGACAAATGGCAAGTAACTCCTGAAAAAAGACAAAAATATCTTCATTTTTTTTACGTAAATAGTTCCAAAATGAGACAAAATATCTATTGTTGATGAATTTTTCAACGCACTCGGAAAACCAGTACAGTTCACTGAGGGTTTTGTGGTCCATCCATTTATTTTGCAGGATAGAATAAGGCGGCTCAGTACAGTGTAAATAACCAAATTCATGGGCTCCATGACAAATAGGGGTATCCGGCAGGATTTTCAGCAATCCCATCTGGATATACTGGGCTCCCATGGCGAAAACATCCCTAAAAGAAGCCGCAAAGCTTTCGAGTGTTTCATAAGGCAGCCCAAGGATGAGGTCTACATGGAGATGAATGTTACCTAGACTCACCAGTCGACTAATGTTCCTATGTGCCTCAGCCGGATCAACCCGCCTGTTGACCGCCTCAAGAGTCCTTTCGTGGGTTGACTGAATACCAAGTTCAAACTGAAAACGGCCTGGTTCAATCGTCTCAAGAAAATCAAACATCTCCTCGGTAAAGCGATCAGGTGCCATCTCAAAATGAAAGAGGGTCTCTGTACCCTCGGCAAGCAGAAACTTCCATATTGCAAGAGCCCTTTCGGGGACATCATTAAAAGTCCGGTCAATAAAGCGGAGAACTTTGGGGCGATGATTGAGGATATCACGCAACTCTCTTTCTACCGTCGCTGCCTCTTTATGATACAAGCCTTTTTCCACAGCTGACAGACAGTAGGTACAGCCAAAAGGACAGCCATTACAGCTTTCATAATAAATGTGTCTGTTTTTCAGGTGCTCGGTGAAATCGGCCTTCCGATATGGATAATCGAAACACCGTTCTTTCATCGAAAAAAATGACCCACGGTAGCGTGACCCTAAGCAACCAGCCTGAAGGTCATGGTAGAATTCCTGCCCGACCGCTTCGATCTCACCCAGCACCACAGTACAGACATCCTTTCCTGGATGGTTCAACCGATCACCCATTACCGACGCCTGAGGGCCGCCAATGACCACTCGGCAGGCAGGAAGGCAGGTACGCAGATCAAGGGTTAATTTTTCAATCAGGCTGCTGTTCCAGATTGCTGCTGAAAAAAAGATATACCTGGGACTCCCCTTGCTCAGACGGAGCAGCATCTCATAGTAATTGTCATTGATGGTAAACTGTAACAATTCGCCACCAAAACCAGGGCAATTTTTTTCCAATTCATTCCGGACATAAAAAAGAGCCAAACAAGAATGAGTAAACCTGGCGTTAAGGCCGACTATTTTGATCTGTTCCTTTACATTGTTCACTTGTAACACCTTGCAGTGACTATGAAGTTTCAATTTTTTTCCACTACCCTGGAAATAGCTTTCTTGTTATTTAAAAGAGATATTTCGAGGATTATTTCTTCCACACAACGCGGAGATCGGACAGGTAAGCGCAGACTCCGAACTACCGTAAATCAACAGACTCACTTATACACCTCAAGGAGGTACTTACAAGAGTCCCGACTGGTATTTTATGTATCGGAATTAGCACGAACGGACTTTCGATATTACCCTATACCGGAAACAAGTAAAATAGACTCCGCCCGGATCGCTCAAATCGGCGAAAAACATTTTCATTTATCATGGGATAAGTCCAATGACATCTTTTTCTGATTACCTACCGACCACTATCGTATTCCTCTCCCTCATCCTCATCGGTTGCAGCTGTTTTAGTTCGGTCTCCCTGGCAAAGGAACATGAAGACCATGAATACGAACTCTCGCTGTCATTTATTCCTGAAGAGGGCCAGCTGATCGGCACAGCCAAAATTACCGTTGAACCTGGCCGAAAGCTCACCCTCTTTTTACACGGGCTTGAAGTTACCGGCACCCTGCTCCGAGACGAAAACGGCAAGGAACATGAACTCCTTGCGACACAGGATGTGCTGATTCTGCCCTCAGCAAAAACGACCCGCACCCTCTATCTCTCTTATGCCAGAACCATTAAAAATGATTTTGACAACCTGATTAGTACGGAAGGAATTTCCCTGACCAGTAACTGGTACCCTCACCCGGAACAGCCAATGCGATTCCATGTTACCGCTGCCCTGCCCAACCATTTTTCTGCGATCATGGAAGCCGACAACTTTCCCCTCAAGCAACAGGACAACACTGTTAGCGCAACTTTTTCCAAACCCGTTACCAACATTCACTTCACCGCAGGACCGTACTTCATTAAAAAACAAAAGGTCCGAGAGGGCCTTTTTGTCTATTCAATGTTTTTCAAAGAAGACAAAGATCTTGCCGGAGGATACCTTCAGGCTGCGGCCAACTATCTCCACCGCTATGAAAAAGAGATCGGCCCCTATCCCTATAATCATTATGTTATAGTTGCCAACCGACTTCCCACCGGCTACGGCATGCCTACCTTCACCCTTCTCGGCCAGATAGTATTGCGCCTCCCCTTCATAAAAGAAACATCCCTTGGTCATGAGATTGTTCACTCCTGGTTCGGCAATGCGGTGGAGGTCGATTATTCTCAGGGAAACTGGTGCGAAGGACTGACCTCCTTTCTGGCGGACCATGCCTACCGGGAGGAAAAAGGTGAAGGTACTGCTGATCGACTGGAGAGTATTACCAGATACCACAATTATGTGCACAATGAAACAGCCATACCTCTCATGGCTTTCACTTCCGCCAGCCACAACCAGCCAATGGCTAAAGCAAAGCGAGCGGTAGGCTACAACAAAGGATCCTTGTTTTTTCATGAATTACGAACAAAGATCGGGCGTCAAGCATTCAGAAAAGGCTTGCGCCTGTTCTATGCTGACAACACGGGCAAAAAAGCAAGCTGGGTTGATATACAAAAAAGCTTTGAGACAGCCTCAGGGGCGGAGCTCGGAATATTTTTTACAGAAAGACTACAGAGAAGTTATATTCCGGAACTAGGGGTAAAAGATATCCGAATTGAATATTCAAACGATAATCCGGTCCTCACCTTCTCTCTACTCCAGCAATCGGAAAAACCTTTTTCTCTGGTCGTACCAATTCAGGTTAAAACGATGTCGGCCACCATCAAGGTAAACACTGAAATAACAGAGCTTAAAACACGTGTAACCATCCCCTTAAACCAAAGGCCTTTGGAATTCACTATTGATCCAGAACATACATTTCTCAGGCAGCTGAGCGATGAGGAACAACCTGCCGTCTGGGCTGGATTCCTGGGGTCCCAAAAACCGCTTGTCATCCTGGCGAAAGAAAGCGACAGGGACCTCTATCAACCATTTCTTAATGCACTTGGGGAATTAAAACTGACTGTGACCACTGCCACAGAGATCAACAATCAGGAAATAAGTGAAAACGATCTGCTCTTTCTAGGACTTAATCAGGCTCCAGGAAGAGCACTCTTCGGCCTGCCCAACCACCCCGAACAAGGATTTACACTGGACGTTCGTCGTAATCCTTTGAACAGAAACCATGTAGCAGTCCTGGTCTCAAGCAGCGGAAAAGACCAAACCGTGGCCGTTGCCAGACGTCTCAGCCATTACGGTAAATACTCCTACCTGGAGTTCAAAAACGGACGTAATGTGACAAAAAAAATTCAGCCGACCAACTCCGGTCTCCGTTTCATCCTGGAAGAACTGCCCGCAGGTGGCACTACTTCCAACCTGACCTCCTTTGTACAAGTCGTTGACAAACTTGCCGACGCCAGGGTCGTTTACGTCGGTGAAACCCACACCTCTTTTGCCGATCACCTGTTGCAATTGAGGATTATTGAAGCATTACACAAAAAACATCCGAACCTTGCCATTGGTATGGAGATGTTTCCCGCATCATCACAACCGGCACTCGACAGGTACACATTAAGTGGTGAGATGGTAGATGAAAGAACTTTTCTTAAGGAATCCGATTATTATAACGTCTGGCGATTTGATTACCGCTTTTTTCAGGATATTCTTCGTTTTGCCAGGAAAAACCGTATTCCGGTCATTGGCCTGAACCTTGACCGAAAGATTGTCTCAGAGGTGTTTCGATCCGGCGGCACCGACAGCTTAGCCCAAGAGGTGAAAGACCTGTTGCCGAGAGACCGTAATCTGGACATGGAGGGTTATAGTGAACGACTGTCTTTTATGCATAATGTTCATATGCAGGGTAGTCACGGCAGTGGTGCAGAAAGCGGCTTTATCCAAGCCCAGGGGATTTGGGACGAGACCATGGCAGAAAATATCGCCGCCTTTCTGAGCAAGAAACCGGATTATCAGCTGGTGGTACTGGCCGGTTCCCAACATACCCGCAAAGATTCAGGAATTCCTCCCAGAGTGGCAAGAAGGCTGCCTGTGCCGCAAGCCTCTGTGTTGAATATCTATAACGACAGCGAACCTGCCGACCTGAGCCAGGTGGCTGATTATTATTTTCTTGCTACTTCTGCAGAACTTCCCGAATCACCCAAAATCGGCATCGTCCTCGTTACTCAAACAGAAAAAGACCAAACCTTCCAAAAGATTAGTCAACTCAGCCCCCACGGCAAAGCTGCGGCTGCAGGACTGCTGGAGGGTGACATTTTGAAAGAAGTCAATGGGTATCCTGTTTCTAACATGGCCGATTTACGCATCGCCATGCTTGGCACCACCACGGGCGAAACCATCGACATTAAGGTCGTCAGGAAAAAGGACAACGACAATGAACTCCTTTTCAAAGTAGAACTGACTCTTCCTCCGCCCTCACCACCGCACCCATAATAAGCACTCAGAAGTCATTGTAATCCGTGCTTGCAATCCTGTAATATAGGACCATTGTATAGCACCAACAATTTGCAGCGATGTGCGCTTTATGATCATGTCGAACAAATGATATAAATAATTTGGTAATGTTTTTTCCCTTAAAACCTTTGCAAAAGGAGAATCTATGCATAGAATCTGCACGCTGTTTGTACTTATTTTTACTTTTATACTTCTATATGGAGAATCAGGAATGGCAACAACAAAGCTAAAAGATGGCCTATACGCTAAATTTGACACATCCAAAGGGGATATAGTCTGCAAGCTTGAATTTGAGAAAACTCCCCTCACAGTGGCTAACTTCGTTGGCCTTGCGGAAGGGACGAAAGATCTCGGCGGCGGAGCCAAGGCTAAAGGCGATAAATATTACGATGGACTGAAATTTCATCGCGTGATCCCCAATTTCATGATTCAGGGCGGTTGTCCATTAGGAACCGGCACCGGTGGTCCTGGCTACACCTTCGCGGACGAGATTGATCCGAGCCTGACTCATTCCGGTCCGGGGATACTGTCCATGGCCAACGCTGGACCCGGAACAAACGGAAGCCAGTTTTTTATCACCCACCTGGCGACCCCACATCTGGACGGCAAGCACACGGTCTTCGGGCATGTTGTGTCCGGTCAGGACGTAGTTGACAAAATTGAAGGCAACGACACCATCAATTCCGTTGAGATTATCCGAGTGGGCTCCGCCGCCGAGGCCTTCCAGAGCGACCAGAAAGCATTTGATGCCCTGCAGGGCAACTCTGAAAAAAATAAACGTGAAAGAGAACTTGCTGCGATGGAAGAAGAGCAGGCCCTCATCAGTGAAAGATGGCCTGATGCCGTGACTACGCCTTCCGGCCTGAAATATGTAGTTGTCGAAGAAGGTGCGGGAGAGACCCCCAAAAAAGGTGCTGTAGTCACAGTCCATTATACCGGTAAGTTGCTGAACGGCAAAAAGTTTGACAGCTCCTACGACCGTAAACAGCCAATCGATTTCCCTGTGGGCTCCGGTCAGGTCATCAAAGGTTGGGACGAAGCACTGCTCAGCATGAAAAAAGGTGAGAAGCGCGTTCTGATCATCCCGGCAAATCTCGGATATGGCCCGTCCGGACGCGGCCCAATCCCACCGAATGCTATCATGGTCTTCGATGTTGAACTGGTGAATTTCCAGTAAGTAGCAACTTCCTCTTCAATAACAAAAGGGGTAACGGAAAACACATTCCATTACCCCTTTTCTCGTTTTTTCCTTAACCATCTCTACTTTGAATTTTTTACGAGTTTGTTCTAATTCACAATCAGTATTTTAAGCCAACCCGGCTACGAACCTGGTCAAGGGTGACAAGAGCTTTCTCCCGTGCCTTTTCAGCGCCTTTTGCAAGAATTTCCCGCAACATCGTCGGGTCAGACAAATACTCCTGTTTTTTCTTTCTGGCCTCTCCAAATTTATCGTTGAGCAGGTCCAGCAGCTCAAGTTTAAGGTATCCATAGGCCGCGCCACCGTTAACGTAAAGATCATGTATTTCTTTCATCCGCGCAGGCGCAGCAAACAGTTGCATGATCTTATACAGGTTGCAATTATCCGGATCTTTGGGATCTTCGATCGGAGTTGCATCAGTCTCAATAGCCATGACCCGCTTCTTCAGCGGTTTTCCATCTAAAAAGATCGGGATGGTGTTGCCGTAGGATTTGGACATCTTCTGACCATCTATCCCGGGAACCGTCGCCATTGTTCCACTGATAGCAGGCTCCGGCACCACAAAAGTCTCTCCGTAATGGTTATTAAATTTAATGGCCAGATCCCGTGCAACTTCAAGATGTTGTTTCTGATCTTTACCGACCGGTACCTGCTCTGCCTGATACAATAAAATATCGGCTGCCATTAAGACCGGATAGGAAAACAGGCCGTGGCTTGCGCCAAGCCCTTTCGCCACCTTATCCTTGTAAGAGTGACAACGTTCAATCAGTCCCATCGGGGCTATAGTCGAAAGCACCCAGGTCAATTCACACACCTCCGGTACATCTGACTGCACCCAAAAAGTGCATTTATCAGGATCTAGACCAAGTGCCAGAAAGTCGGCCGCCGCCTCCAGAGTCCCAGTGGCAAGTCTGTCACTATCATGCACAGAAGTAAGGGCATGGAGATCGACGATAAACACATAGAGTTCGTCGCTCTCCATATGAGAAATCATGGTCTGCATCATACCGAAGTAATTTCCAATATGCAGCTGTCCGGAAGGTTGAATGCCTGATAATATTTTCATAAATGTCTTCGAAGTATTAAAGTTTAAAAAATGGAAAGAGTAAGCTGTAAGCTTCGGTACCATACCGCAAAAAACTAAAAAAAGGGAGTAGGGAAAAACTCATTCCCTACTCCCTTTTATCTCCGGAGCGTTAAAACAACCTTAAGAGCTATTTCACCTCTTCAAAGTCGGCGTCTACCACATCGTCATCGTCATCTTTCTTCGGTTTGGCTTGGCTTTCACCGCCTTGCGCAGCATCAGGATTGTCCTTGGCCGCCTGGGCGTACATCAGCTCCGCCAGCTTGTGAGATGCCTGGGTTAAAGCCTCAACCGCTGCCTTAATGACCTCAACGTCATCACTATCTTTTACACTCTTGACGTTTTCCAGCTCTTTTTCCACATTACTCTTGGTTTCGGCATCGACTTTGTCACCAAGATCTTTCAGACTCTTTTCTGTAGCATGAACCAGGGCATCAGCAGAGTTACGGGTCTCGACAAGTTCTTTACGTCTCTTGTCTTCGTCGGCATGGAGTTCCGCATCCTTGGTCATCTTTTCGATTTCTTCTTTAGTCAGACCGGAGGAAGCGGTAATTTTGATGGATTGTTCTTTACTGGTTCCCAGGTCCTTAGCCGATACACTGAGAATTCCGTTGGCATCAAGGTCGAAGGTAACCTCGATCTGCGGTACTCCGCGCTGGGCAGGTGGGATATCCGTCAATTCAAAACGGCCGATCGTCTTGTTATCCTGGGCCATTTCACGCTCACCCTGAAGCACGTGAATGGAAACCGCCGGCTGGTTGTCGGCAGCAGTGGAAAAAATCTGGCTTTTCTTGGTTGGAACCGTTGTGTTCTTTTCAATCAATTTTGTGGTTACACCACCAAGAGTCTCAATACCCAAAGAAAGCGGAGTAACATCGAGCAACAGAACATCTTTCACATCGCCCTGCAGAACACCACCCTGAATTGCAGCACCAACGGCCACAACCTCATCGGGATTCACCCCTCTGTGTGGTTCTTTGCCGAAGATTTCCTTAACCTTCTCCTGAACTTTCGGCATACGGGTCATACCACCTACCAGGATAACCTCATCAATATCAGATGCTGAAAGGCCAGCGTCTTTTATCGCAGTCATACAAGGCCCGACGGTACGCTCGATCAGGTCTTCTACCAGATTCTCAAGCTTGGCACGGCTGAGCTTCAGGTTAAGGTGTTTAGGACCGGATGCATCGGCGGTAATAAACGGCAAATTAATATCAGTCTCTTTGGTGGTTGAAAGCTCCATCTTTGCTTTCTCTGCTTCTTCTTTCAGGCGCTGCAGAGCCATTTTATCTGATCTGAGGTCAATTCCCTGCTCGCGCTTGAATTCATCCGCCAGCCAGTTAACAATCCTCATATCAAAATCTTCACCGCCGAGAAAGGTATCACCGTGAGTGGACTTCACTTCGAAGACACCATCACCTATTTCAAGAATAGAAACATCAAAGGTACCGCCACCAAGATCAAAGACTGCGATCTTCTCTTCACCTTTCTTGTCAAGACCGTAAGCAAGCGATGCTGCCGTCGGCTCGTTGATGATTCGCAAAACATTGAGCCCGGAGATCTTTCCGGCATCTTTGGTGGCCTGGCGCTGGGAATCATTGAAGTATGCAGGCACGGTGACAACCGCATCGGTGACTTCTTCCCCCAAGTACTCCTCGGCGGTCTGCTTCATCCTGGTGAGAATCATCGCCGAAATTTCCGCAGGTCTATACACTTTACTGTCTACATCGACAGATACGCTACCGCTGGTGCCTTCAACAATTTTAAACGGACTGATCTCGACCGAACGTTTTACCTCAGCATCGGTAAACTTTCGACCGATAAGACGTTTTATCGCAGACAGCGTACGTGTTGGATTGGTAACAGCCTGACGCTTGGCAACCTGGCCTACTAACCGCTCTGCATTATCTGTGAAGGCAACAACCGATGGAGTTGTTCTGTTTCCTTCAACGTTGGCAATTACCTTTGGCTCGCCACCTTCCATAATTGCCACACATGAGTTGGTGGTACCCAAGTCAATTCCAATAATCTTACCCATCTTTTCTCTCCTTAAATCATTCTCAGCGGATTATATACCCGTCCATCATTCCTTAAACGTTCATTTAATTGCTCTACCTGCGGTAGTGGCAACCTCTTCTAAAGTTGTCATCTTCCCTTATTTGTCAAGAGATTGACACGGTTTTCGGTATTGCATTTCGGCTTTACTTATCAGTCTGATTCGTCATCTTTTTTTCCTGAAGAGACAACAACCTTTGCGGGTCGCAACAGCTTGTCTTTGTAGTAGTATCCCTTCTCGAATTCGGTGACTACATGGTTGGCCGGAACACTGTCACTTTCAGCCATCGTCAGAGCTTCCTGATGCTTGGGGTCAAACGGTTTGCCAACACTCTCTATAGTCTTTACTTCAAACTTTGCAAGCGTTGCAACAACACTCTTTAGTGTAAGCTGGACACCTTCAAGCAAGGAAACAAGATTTTTCTCGGCATCAACGCCTTCAACAACCCCCTGATCTATAGCCCGTTCCAAATTATCTACCACAGGCAGGATCTCTCTGAAGATTGTCTCCCCGGCGTATTTTAAACTAGCCAGTCGGTCACGCTCCACCCGCTTCTTAAAATTCTCATTTTCAGCAGCCGCCCGCAGCATTCTATCGCGTAGATCGGCTATTTCTTTCTGCGCATCAGCGAGTTCTTTTTCTATGTCACGCTCCTGCTCATCGCCCTGACCTTCTGCGTCAATGACTTCCTCAGAGCTTTCGGAACCGTTTTCAAGCTCAACTGCAACTTCAGGTTCATCCTGAAGCACCTCGCTTACTTTCTCTTCGCTCACCAATTCCTCCCTTCTATGTGCAAATTTCCATTCCTACGCAGGGTATTTGTGAATTCCGCAACGTTTACCCCGACCATTCCATATTCAAACTTGTGCCAACAATAAGTAGCCGGTTTTTCCTTGTCAAGTAACCCTGAACCATAAATAAATAACTAGGGAAGTAATACAGAAAAGACCATAAACTCAAAGGAAAGCGATTACATAATCGGTCTAAAAACGGGCTATGACAGATGCTTCACGCTCGAAAAAAAATCCGCTGTAAGAGCAGCCCCCCAGGGCAAAGAACTACACCGACCTCAATTTTCACTCTTCATACCTGCTCAACTTACTCTGCAGCGTTTTACGAGTAATCCCCAACCTCCTCGAAGCCTCACTCTTGTTGCCGGCTGTGTCGACAAGGGTTTTAAGGATAAGTTGTTTCTCAGCATCAAAAAGAGATACAGGCTCGGCTGTATCTGAAACATCATGCACATCATGCTTGAGGAATTGTTTTTGAATAGGCAGCGGCAGGCTCTTTTCCGTCAGTTCAGTGCCCCGCATAAGAATGATACCCCGCTCAATTGCATTTTCCAATTCCCTGACATTACCGGGCCAACCATATAAAGAGAGCAGTTTCATGCATTCGGAAGTTATTCTATCAAGAACCCGCCTGTTTTTCCCAGCAAATTTCTGGGAAAAATATTCCACCAATTTCGGAATATCCTCTCTCCGATCCCTGAGAGGCGGTACAGTTAGCATCACAACATTCAGGCGGTAATAAAGATCCTCGCGAAAATTATTATTAGCGACCTCTTCTTCCAGGTTCCTGTTCGTGGCAGCTATGATACGAACGTCCACACTGATCGTCTCCTCACCACCTACCCGCTGCAATTCCCGCTCCTGTAATACCCGTAGCAGTTTGACCTGCATAGCCTGGGAGGTCTCACCTATCTCATCAAGAAACAGCGTTCCGCCATCTGCCTGGACAAACTTGCCTTCCCGCTGTTTTTCCGCCCCGGTAAAGGCACCTTTTTCATGACCGAAGAGTTCAGACTCAAGAAGACCTTCGGCAAGGGCTGCGCAGTTTACCTTGATAAAAGGCTGGTTTTGTCGCTCACTGTTTTTATGCAGTGCCTCGGCCACCAGCTCCTTGCCCGTACCCGACTCACCATAAATAAGAACCGTCGCCTCGGTGGGTGCTACATAACTGATCATCTCCATCAATTCAAGCATAGGTGGTGAACTGCCTATAATCTTTGTCTCCAGCTTTGGGCTGCCAGGTGCCGTCTGCTGTTTCCTGCTCACCACCTGATGATGATCGACCGCACGCATCAAGGCAAGGCGCAACCTATCAAAATCAAGTGGCTTGGTGAGATAATCATGTGCCCCCTGCTGAATAACCTCCACCGCAGCATCAACCGAGGAGTAGGCGGTCATTATAATCACGGGGAGACTGGGATGGTTTGCCTGAATACGGGTGAATGCTTCGCGACCATCCATTTTGGCCATTCGAACATCCATCAAGACAACGTCATACCTTTTTTTCTCAACAGCCGCCA
>WTAT01000017.1 GCA_013139415.1 Desulforhopalus sp. | reverse complement strand
TTTACCAATCATCACGTTTCAGACCATGAGCTGGAACTTGCTCAAAATATTGCTGAATACTTAAATATTTTAAACTATGACCTGCTGACCATTCAAAGCAAATACATCCATAGACGCAAGGCCGCCGCAACTAAAGAGGAAGAATATTATGAAATTCTCGGATTGCAGGCAGGTACTGATTTTGAGCAAATCAAGAAGTCCTATCGAAAGTTGAGTATGAAGTATCATCCTGACAAGGTCGGCCATCTTGGCGAAGAATTCCGGAATGTAGCTGAAGAAAAGATGAAAGAAATTAATGGAGCGTATCACCATTTCAAAACTAAATACAACACAACTAATTAAGGTGCTGATATGAGTATTTCACAAAAAATGAATGAATTTGCCGAACGTTCCTCATGGATCAGAAAAATGTTTGAGGAGGGGGCTAAGCTGAAGCAAGAGTTTGGGGCGGAAAATGTTTTTGATTTCAGTCTTGGGAATCCCGATCTGCCGCCACCTCCCAAGTTTGACGAGACATTGCAAAGACTGGCCGCTGATACTTCACCAGGATTGCATTGCTATATGCCAAACGGTGGGTACCCCCATGTCAGACAGGCTGTGGCCAATCAGATATCCAAAGAGCAGGGTATGACCGTTGGCGCTGATGACATGCTTATGACCTGTGGCGCTGCCGGGGCATTAAATGTGACATTAAAGGCCATTCTCAACCCTGGTGAAGAGGTGATTGTCCTAGCACCTTTCTTTGTGGAATATCATTTTTACATTGATAATCAGGGGGGTGTTGCCAAAGTGGTGAACACCAAAGAGGATTTCAGCCTTGATCTTGATGCAATAAAGGAGGCAATTACTGCCAACACAAAAGCATTGATAATTAACAGCCCCAATAATCCCACAGGCCAGATTTATCCTGAAAGTGATATGAAGGCCCTCGGAGAACTGCTTGCAGAGTGTCAGAAAGAATTCGGCACAACTATTTATATGCTCAGTGATGAGCCGTATCGGAAAATCATTTTTGATGATTATACAGTTCCAAGTATTTTTCAGAGTTATCAAAACAGTATAGTGGTTTCATCCTATTCAAAAGATCTTTCGCTGCCTGGTGAACGTATTGGTTACATAGCAGTCCATCCGGATATTGAAGCAAAACAGCCTTTACTCGGTGCCATGACTCTTGCTAACAGGATACTCGGTTTTGTCAATGCACCGGCCCTTATGCAGAGGGTTGTCGCGGAACTGCAAGGGCTTACCGTTGATAACGAAATTTATGCAAAGAGAAGGAAAGTATTTTGCGAAATTCTCGAACAGGTTGGACTGGAATTTACACCACCGAAAGGCGCTTTTTATATTTTCCCAAAATCTCCCCTGGAAAATGATGCCGACTTTGTCAACCATCTCCAGAAATATAAGATTCTTGCCGTCCCCGGCCGTGGGTTTGGCATGCCGGGTTATTTCAGGCTCGCTTTCTGTGTTGATGATGGAGTGATTCAGCGGTCTGCTAAGGCCTTTCAGGAGGCTATGTCGACCTTAAAACTATAAATTAACCACAGAGCACACGGAGGTCACAGAGGTAACGGCTTGTAATTAAAAAGATTTCCTGTGGTCTCTGTGCCCTCTGTGGTAAGAAAAGGACTAATCGAAGTCTCCTCTATCTACGGGTTTCATCAATCTTTTATCATGCGTATTCTTGTTCTAGAGCCTTATTTCGGTGGATCGCACAGAAGGTTTCTGGAAGACCTGGAGAAAATTCTGCCATTTTCATTCCATTTCCTGACCTTGCCGGCCAGGAAATGGAAATGGCGGATGCGATTTTCTGCACCATGGTATGCGGAGAAACTCGTTTCACTTTCTCCTGATTATGATGCTCTCTTATGTTCCACCTTTGTTGATGTTGCCACTTTAAAAGGGATTGGACCGGAATGGTTGCACCACATTCCTCTCTACACCTATTTTCATGAAAATCAATTTGCCTACCCTGTTCAGGTTGAGGATGAACGAGATTTTCATTTTGCCCTGACGAATCTGACCACTGCAATATCTTCGGATAAACTGGCGTTCAATTCTCACTATAATCTCGAAACATTTCTGTCTGGCTGCCAAAAAATTATAAAGAAAGTTCCAGACATGAAATTAGATGCAGTATCTTCTATACGTAATAAGTCGATTGTTCTCCATCCCGGTATGGATTTTTCAAATCTGGATTTAATAAAAAGGGCTGAAATAGAAGAAAATGATCCCATTATAGTATGGAATCATCGCTGGGAGCATGACAAAAATCCGGAGTTTTTCTTTGAAACTCTCTTTGCTCTCGATGAGGAGGATATTGCCTTTAAGGTCATTGTGCTTGGCCAATCTTTTGAGCGGCAGCCGAGTATTTTCAATATAGCACGGCAGAGACTGGCACATCGTCTGCTCTATTTTGGTTATGCAGAAGATATCGACAAATATTATGAGTTGCTGGGGCAGGGGACAATGGTGATTTCAACTTCCGTACATGAATTTTACGGGATGTCGATTATTGAGGCTGTAAGGGCAGGGTGTCGGCCATTGCTTCCCAAGCGCCTTTCGTATCCCGAACTTTTTCCTGAAAAATACTTGTATGAAGATGATAACTTCGTTGAAAGGGTAAAAAAAGATTTACAGCTTGGTCCACTTGATAATGAAATGAGCAGGAAACTGACACAAGAGTATTCATGGGAAAGCCTCAGTTCTTTTTATGAGCAATGGCTTTTTGTCCCTTCTTCTTAAAACTTTAAACTTAAAACTGTAAGCTTCTTTTAATCGCAGCCTTTTTCCTTTCCACTCTCCTCTGTTGCAAAATGAGTATCTAAAAATTCACATTCCCGTGGTGTCAGGTCAAAACGTATTTCAGCTTCCCTGAAAATATCGATTCGTTTTTTCTCCGGATGTGCTTCCAGTGCCTCACTGACCCAGCAGAGAACCTTTTTCATCCTATCGCCTGGCGGTTGTATCCCTGACATTGTTTTTTCCTTGTAAGTATCCGATGTCGAGTATTTTTTTCAATTATCAATTATCAATTGTCTTATACCGGCTTAAGAATGATTCCACCAAGGGGTGGAACGGAAACCGTTATGTGATATGGGGCCTCGCTAAATCGT
>WTAT01000059.1 GCA_013139415.1 Desulforhopalus sp. | reverse complement strand
TTCGAAAGGACTATCCACCATGAAGGAGCAGAATCTGTTCTGCATCGATCTTAATCAGCCGAGCCTGCCCGGCTTTAGCCGCTTTATCAGCAGCTGGTGCTGGCAGAGTGCCGGTTATTGGTTGTTGATCGACCCGGGCCCGCTTTCTACCATCCCCCATCTGCTCCAGGAACTGCGCAGGGTGGGAATCGATCACCTCGATTACATCCTGCTGACCCATATTCACATCGATCATGCCGGCGGAACCGGCGAACTGCTGAAGCACTACCCCGCCGCGCAGGTGATCTGCCACCCGGAGGGAATCCGGCATATGATCGATCCGACCAAGCTCTGGCAAGGCTCCCTCAAGGTGCTGGGGAAAACCGCCGAAGCCTATGGAGAGATCATCCCGATCCCGCAGGAAAAAATCTGTTATCTCGAACAGATCGACAGCACCGGCATCCGCAGCCATAAGACACCCGGTCACGCCCAGCACCACTGTTGCTATCTGGCCGACGATCTGCTCTTTGCTGGAGAGGTTGCCGGAGTGCGCAGCGAAGTGAGCCGGGGAATCTACATGCGCCCGGCCACGCCGCCACGTTTCATTCTTGAGGTCGCGCTCGACTCGATCGAACGGATGATCGCGCTCGCCCCACAGCGGATGATCTTCGCCCATTATGGCATGGTCGAAGACGCCGTGACTCACCTGAAAATCGGCAAACAGCAGCTGAAGCTATGGGTCAAGGGGGCAGTGGCAACGGCGCATCTTGAGGGTGAAACACGCGTACAGGCCTTTTATGACTGGCTGATTGCACGAGATGAAAACTACGCCCTAATCAGCCAACTCCCCCCAGACCAACTGCAACGCGAGCGTGAGTTTATCGGCAATTCACTGCGCGGTATGGCCGAGTATGTTGCCGGTCTCAGCGAGGCTGAACGCCGGAAACTGGCAGCCTGAGCCTATGGACCAGTACGAAGCGACAAGCCCCTGGATCTGTCATATCTTCGAAGCCAAAGGCAGTGGCGAAAGTCTCAAAAAAGGGATCAGATTTACTTAAGGAAGTCAAAATATCTCCTATGGATCTTGACCGAAAAATTTCTAAAAGAGGGTTCCAGACAATATTGATTTTCTGGAACCATCTGGGATTTGATATTATTTTTTCCTGTCAGGAAAATCTTGCTTTTCAAAGGGCCAAGAAGACCTTTACATGTTGTTAGGTTTTTGAGACACCTTATTGATTACCTTAACAGTAGACACCTATAATTTGACAAATGGTAGGAACACAATAGCTTTGATGTGGCAACATTAACCATACAACTTGAGCTTGAGTCAGTTTCCATCAAAAGTTTCTTTCAGAGAGAAAAACGGAAGCGAGGTTTGGTTTCCACTATTGACGACCTGCCTCAGTTGATCCAAGACGTTTAATTCATCCAGTCAAATAGTGCTGATGGCAGTGCCGGTATTTTGAAAAAACGAATATCCCATTCAATACTGCCCAAACCCCATATACGACCACCTTTCGTAAATGACACATTCTGCGCAAAAACGCTTAGATGACTGTGGCTTCTAGAATCAGCGGGACCAATTGCTGCGTTAATATACGCTCCGGAGGCCAAGCAACGAACGAAATCGTATATTACCACATGCCACCAGTTCTCAACCTCGTCTATCGTCTTTACTATTGTCAATGGTCCACTCTCTGAGGCGGTGAAAGATTTCGTAAAGGGGTCAGTGACCTGCCCAGGAATTATATTGACGGTTTTCTGGACAACCTTATAATGGGTAAAATTGGGCGATTAGGAGGAGGGGGCGTCCGCAAACGCAACATTCCGTTCAAATACGCCCGCTGGTCCAAGGTGACGGATATCACGCTCGGCTCGAGGCCTTCCCGGACCTTTGGATTTGAATTTCCAGAACAGTTTAAAGCTCTTGCGGTGCCATCGGACAACGGTATCCGGCCTTACAATGACAAGAGATCTGCACCAAGGACTCCAAATTCTTGAAAGCAAAACCCAGAAGAGTCGATCCGCCATTCGAATTTTCGGCCGTTTGTTCGTTCTTTTCATTAGTACTTTACCTATCAAAGGGGTATCGTACTGAGTACCTCAAAGGGCATTGAAAAGAATCCCGGCTTTCCTTCTGTTTACCCGGGATAGCACGTAAATTCTCATCAACAAAGGACAGGACTTATGTATTTGAACCTTGCAATTCTGGCAGCATTTGTCTTTCTTTACAGCATTGTCAGTGGACGACTGGACCGGACGGTCTTCAATGGCGCAATCCTGTTCACAACCTTCGGTTTGATTGTCGGCCCTCTGGGATTCGGGGTCTTGGGTCTGAATGTGGATGCCGAAGGGCTCAGTACCCTTGCCGAACTAACCCTGGCACTGGTCCTGTTTACTGATGCATCCAACGCCAACCTGCGTGAGCTTAAACATTCCTTCCGTATTCCTCAAAAGTTGCTCTTGATCGGCTTGCCGATGACTATTTTACTCGGTTTCGTTGCCGGTGTTCTGGTCTTTGACGGCCTGACCCTGGTGGAGATTGCCATTATCGCGACGATGCTGGCACCCACCGATGCTGCGCTTGGCAAGGCGGTCGTCACCAACGAAGCGGTACCGACCAACATCCGCGAGGGACTTAATGTAGAAAGTGGCCTGAACGATGGCATCTGCGTGCCGATACTGTTCATCTTCCTGGCGCTTGCTACCAGCAAGGGGGCCGAAGGCGGAACCTCGATGCTTGCTTTGAAACTGGTAGTCGAGGCGATCGGTATTGGTGCTGTTGTGGGCGCAGGGTTGACCTTTCTTGGTGTCCGTGTGCTCGGCCGCTGTGCAGACCGGGGCTGGGTCACTGAGACCTGGCGTCAGCTCCCGGTCCCGGCCCTGGCGGTGACCTGTTTTGCAGTGGCTCAGTGGCTCGGTGGTAGTGGCTTTATCGCCTGTTTCGTAGGCGGCATGGTGTTCGGGAAGCTTGAAAAGCAGCATAAATCAAAGCTTATGCTTGCGGCCGAAGGAACCGGCGACACACTGGCCTTGATCACCTGGGTGGTTTTCGGGGCCGCAGTGGTAGGCCAGTCGATTGGTTCTTTTAGTTGGCAGGTCGTCGTCTACGCTTTGCTCAGCCTCACGATCGTCCGCATGCTGCCGGTTTTTCTTGTCCTCGCCGGCATGAATCTACGATCCGATGAAAAACTGTTTATGGGATGGTTTGGCCCAAGAGGTCTGGCCAGTATCGTTTTTGCGGTGATCGTGCTCAATGAGCACCTGCCCGGTGGTGATACTATTTCAATGACAGTGGTTTGTACCATACTGCTGAGTGTGATTGGCCACGGGCTGAGTGCCAATCCGCTGGTTGCTGCGCTCGAGAAGAGGGTCAAAGATTCCACCGGGAGTGCTGTGGGAGGTGAGACAGGAGACGGCGCATGAAACACTGTCTGGTTTTTTTCCACGAAGGTAGAAAAAAATGTCAAAACTCAACTGGAGTTGTCCTAGAAACCACGACGTCCGAGAAGAAAAGCGGCGTATTATTGAGAGAGAGATTTAGGAAGCTGATTAATCTATAAAATCAAGGCCACCGGACCAACGTCGGGTGGCCTTTTTACGTTCATGCAGACAATGCCAGTTTGTTCTCGTAATATAGTCGATAGACAGATGATGTGCTGAT
>WTAT01000620.1 GCA_013139415.1 Desulforhopalus sp. | reverse complement strand
CAGCCTTTTTTTTTAAGGTTCTTCCGGATTAAGCGTACTTCTCGGCATCGCCCAGCCTTACTGGCTTGAGGCAGAGGTGAAGAACTGGAAGGCTCTGCTATGACAGATTTTAGCACTACAAATGTGTACTATCTTCCCCTTTCCTCCCTTTAAAAAAAGGAAGGGAGAAGGGTATGTAAAATGAAGAATTCCTCACTTCAGAAAGTTGGGACAGTTTACAGGATTCTTTCTCAGTAGAACCTCAACAAACCTAGGCCTCAAATCAAAAGTACGCTTTAGTCAGATGAACCGCAAAAAAAGATAAAAAACAGCCAGAGTTAGCGGATATCTTCCGTAAATATGTGGTGAAGATTATCGACGGAACCATTTCTTGTCAGCGGAGCAGTCAGAAACGATGCATCATATTGAAATTTGCCGTACCGCCGTACTTGGGGGACATAGCGAAGCTTGTGATCACTGCGGTTATAAAAAGAATGCTTACAACTCTTGCAGGGATAGGCACTGCCCGAAATGCCAGACACTTGTAAAGGAAAAATGGCTTAATTCGAGGAAGTCAGAATTGCTCCCGTGTCCCTATTTCCACAACGTGTTTACACTGCCCCATGAACTTAACCCTCTCATTTTGAATAATAAGAAAGTTATGTTGGCAATGCTTTTTGGTACTGCCAAAGAAACTCTGCAGGCTTTTGCTGGCGATCCACAGTGGCGACTCGTTGGCCAGCTTGGCTTTATTTCGGTGCTGCATACTTGGAACCAGAAGCTTATGGATCACTTCCACTTACATTGCATTATCCCGGCAGGCGTGCTCTCATTTGACAAGAAAACATGGGTTGCTGCCAGGAACAAATATCTCTTCAGAGTCGAGTCTTTGGCCAAAGAATTCAGAACAAGGTATCTGCATAAACTCGAAAAGGCCTATGCACAAGAAAAACTATGCTTCCATGGAAGAGCCTCTGATTTTGCCGACAAACAGATATTTGTGCAGATGATCAATGCATTAAAGGATAAGCAGTGGATCACCTACTCAAAGCAGCCCTTCGGTGGGCCGGAACAGGTACTTGAATATCTCGGCCGCTATACACACCGGGTAGCGATAACGAATAACCGGATTTTATCAATCGAAGGTGGTGAGGTCACTTTCAAATATTGTGATCGCAGTGATGAAAATAAAATCAAAGAGCTCAAGCTAAAAGCGAAAGAGTTCATTCGCCGTTACCTTTTACACATTCTGCCGCGTGGATTTATGAAAATCCGCTACTTTGGATTTCTGGCCCATGCAAATAAAAAAGTGTCCATTCCTTTGCTCCGGCAGTTGATAAATCCAAATGCAGAAATTGCAGAAAAATTAACGGAGACTGTTCAAGAGATGATGCTGCGATTGACTGGCGTGGATTTAACTCTTTGTCCGGAATGCGGCAAAGGAAAAATGGTCTGCATTGCAGATTTGCCAAACCTCTTATTAGATACATCCTGATTGCTAATAAGATGATATCTTAAGGCTTTATGAAAATCCGACATTTCAAACATACAGGCGAGGTGCGCCATTTTGGGGGCCTATACTCCTCTCAAATTAGTCTGTTTTACGGTACAACAACAAAAAATTGAAAACTTCTTCCAAAATTCATCCAGATGCAGGTGGATGTTGCTCATCACAGCTATTTTGTTTTCAAAAATCTCCAATTCGGAAACTACCGCCCCCAGACGGGAATTCATTAAATCCCCATAGAAATTCTGATTGCCTTGCTACTCCGCACTTCAGTTCTTCGGCTTTTATCAATAATTGCGACGGATTAATCTGAGCACAGATAATGATGCAAGACTTTGTACTTCGTCTCACTGTTGGGGGCCTTTATGGGCGCAACAATTGATAAAACCTATTCGATCAATCTTGGATCGACACTATCTGTCCAGGAAGAGCACACCTATCTGACAACCAGTCACTTTATCCGTTGTAAAACCTTTTTACTTTTATGTCACTAACACCAAATAAGAGCAAGTAGAGTTGTGCAGCTTCTGTCTATCCTGCCAAAATTCGGGGGGTATACAGTCAGACAATGATGTTGAGAGCATAAAAAAGGTGTCAACCGTTGCAGAACTCTTGAGATATACAGACCTATATAAATGTGGTTTGATATTGATAAGGATTCGGGGCCTATGACGACTTTGCTATCATGGTGGACATCTTTCCGCCCTGACTGCCTTAACAAAAAGCGATTACTTATCACCTATCACCCAACAACAGAGTGAAAATATGAAAGTCCTGAACCTGTTAATCGTAATTGTCATTTCCCTTTTTGCTATTTCTTCTGTATCCGCGGAAAACTTCAGGATCATGACTGAAGAGTACCCGCCGTTTAACTATACGGATGGCGGAAAAATTACGGGGTTATCGACAGAAGTTGTGCTTGAGTTGGCAAAACGCGTTGGCCATCATACAGATATTGAGGTGCTGCCCTGGGCACGTGCTTATGGATTGATCCAGAAAAAGGACGGAATGATCC
>WTAT01000035.1 GCA_013139415.1 Desulforhopalus sp. | reverse complement strand
ATTGGCAGGCGCATGCAAATTTGTCAATAATTTCCGAAAGTACGAATAATTGCGAAGGACACATCCGCTTTTCCATGCTCATCATTGCAGAAAAGAACAACGTTATCGTATTAGCAGGTCTACACAGCACATCTTGGTAAAGATGTAATAAGAGTCAAGAGAAAGGCGACGACTTTACATTGGTGTGATCAACAATACAGAAATTATTATTTATCCTTTTATAACAATCCCATAACTAACATCTCGTGCTTTTAAAAAAATGACAAACGATTTTTCTCTTGATATTAACTAATATTTCTCTTAAAAGATTGAGTAACATTGTTCTTTAAATTTAGAGAAATATTTATCTAGGATAAATTATCTTGTGAATTCGGAACTATATAGCCAGTAAAAAAAGAACACAGTTACCAATTGAGGGTTTTATTATCACATTCACCTTCTGGCTGCATAAATTTAAGCACATATTTACAATGAGATATGTAGTTATTTGAAATACGAATAACTCAATAAATATTACTGTAGTAACCACATTGGAGGAATTCACCGTTTTTTGACCGTATGACGTGGATATTAACAACCGTGTAGCAATTTTTGCTGATGCGGAATGGCTCGGGTTAAGTCCTGTTATATTTCATTCTTAATTCAATCTAAGGAAAAAGAATATGTGGCCCATCAAATTTATTTCAGCATCGATTGGAAAGAAAATTGTCATGGCAGTCTCGGGACTGTTGCTCATCCTTTTCCTGTGCACGCATGCATTGGGGAATGCCGCTATTTTTGTCAGCAGTCACGCCTTTCAGACATATGCGAACGCACTTCACAGCCTACCAATTGTTGTGCTTCTGTTCGGATTGGGACTCCTCATCATTTTGCTGTTTCACATCGGATTCGGCGTTAATCTCTTCCTCGCAAACCGAAAGGCCGGAGGAGCTCGATATGCTGTCAATACCAGAGTGGTAAAGAATTCATTTGCCTCCAAAACGATGCCCTATTCGGGGCTCTTGATCCTGCTCTTTATCCTTGTTCATGTCTTTGGATTCAACAATGGACCAGCTGGTGTTGAAGTTTCACAACTCGTTAAGCACTATCTCAGTAATTTCTCTTATTCGATCTTTTACATTTTTTCCTTTTGTGCTCTTGCCCTGCATCTCAGTCATGGCTTTTGGAGCATGTTGCAGACACTTGGAATAAACCACCCAAGATACAACAATGGCATTGCCAAACTTACACTTATAGTACCGGCTTTCTTTCTCCTCTTTTTCGGCGGAATTGCCCTCTACTTCTTGACCGGCCTTGGTGCATCTTATTGATAGTTGCCTGAATAACCCAAATTAATATTTTTTCAACCGTTAGGCAGAAGCCCTGCCGTCAGACCTAGGAAAGGTGCAGAAAATGGAACTCAATTCACAAATACCCCCAGGCCCTCTCAGTGAGAAGTGGGACAACCATAAATTCAACAGTAAACTGGTGAATCCTGCTAATCGAAGAAAGTATAAAATAATCGTCGTTGGTACCGGTCTCGCTGGTGCTTCTGCTTCTGCTACTCTCGCAGAACAAGGTTATCAGGTTGAAACGTTCTGCATTCAGGATAGCCCTCGCCGCGCGCACTCCATTGCTGCGCAAGGTGGTATCAACGCGGCCAAATGCTATCAAAACGATGGCGATTCAGTGCACCGTCTGTTTTATGACACCATCAAAGGCGGCGATTTCAGAGCTCGTGAAGCCAATGTGTACAGACTTGCTCAGGTCAGCAACAGCATCATCGATCAATGCGTTGCGCAAGGGGTCCCTTTTGCTCGCGAGTATGGCGGAACTATGGCAAACCGTTCTTTTGGTGGTGCTCAAGTATCACGTACGTTCTATGCACGCGGACAAACCGGACAGCAACTGCTGCTTGGCGCTTACAGTGCTCTTTCCCGGCAGATTCATGCCGGTCGCGTAACCATGTACAACCGTCGGGAAATGATGGAAGTTGTCCTTGTGGATGGGAAAGCACGTGGAATCATTACCCGTAATGTCATCACCGGAGAAATTGAAAAATATTCTGCTGATATGGTTTTGCTGGCTACCGGTGGTTACGGTAATGCCTATTTTCTTTCCACCAATGCCATGGCCTCAAATGTTACTGCAGCATGGCGTGCCCATAAAAAAGGTGCCGGCTTTGCTAATCCTAGCTTTGTCCAGATTCACCCGACCTGTATCCCGGTTCATGGCGATTACCAGTCCAAACTTACCCTCATGAGTGAGAGCCTGCGAAATGACGGAAGGGTCTGGGTACCAAAAGATCCAGGCGATAAGCGACATCCAAATGACATCCCGGATTCCGATAGAGACTATTACCTTGAGAATAAATATCCAAGTTTCGGAAATCTAGTACCCCGTGACGTAGCCTCCAGAAACGCCAAGGAACAATGTGATCTTGGCAAGGGTGTAGGGAGCACAAAACTCGCCGTATACCTGGATTTTGCCGATGCGATCAAGCGAGATGGCCAGGAAACAATCATGAAAAAATACGGCAATCTCTTTCAGATGTACGAGAAGATTACGAACAGCAGTCCTCTGAAGGAACCCATGATGATTTATCCAGCCGTCCACTACACCATGGGTGGCCTCTGGGTTGATTACAATCTCATGACGACAATACCCGGACTATTCGCCTTGGGAGAATGTAATTTTTCCGACCATGGAGCCAACCGCCTTGGCGCCAGTGCTTTGATGCAGGGACTGGCCGACGGCTACTTTGTAATTTCCACCTCAGTAGCTCATTACCTGGGTTCCAATAGCCTCAAAGATGTTTCCACCTCTGATAACGCTTTCAATGAAGCGCAACAGGAAGTGGGAGGTCGCATTAATAAGCTGCTGAAAAACAGCGCAGACGGGCCAAAAGGCAAAGTTACTGTTGACGAGATTCATAAGGAAGTTGGCAAACTGCTCTGGGATAACTGTGGTATGGCGCGAAATAAGGAAGGACTCGAATCGGCACTTGCCAAGCTACCTGCAATCAAGGACAAGTTTTGGAACAAGGTGTACATCCCAGGCGATTCGAAGGAAATCAATCAGTCCCTGGAACGAGCAGGGCGTGTTGCTGATTTTCTGGAATTTGCCGAGATCATGGTTCGAGATGCCCTGGCTCGAGAAGAATCCTGCGGCTGTCATCTTCGCGAGGAAAGCCAGACTGAGGAAAATGAAGCAAAACGTGATGACGAGAATTACTCGCACGTATCAGTCTGGGAGTACAACGGTGAAGGGGCAGAGCCAGCAATGCACAAAGAACAGCTTGTTTTCGAAAATGTCACTCCTAGCCAGAGAAGCTATAAATAATCTCTTAAGGGTATGAAACTGCTAACTTAAACTTCTAACTTACCTACTAAAATGAGCGATTTAGACCTTAATTTACAAATTTGGCGACAGAAAAAAAGTGATTCTCCTGGGACATTTGAGACCTATTCTCTGGATAAAATCTCAACCGAAATGTCTTTTCTGGAGATGCTTGATGTTCTCAACGAAAAATTAACCAAAGAAGGCGTTGATCCCGTTGCCTTTGATCACGACTGCAGGGAAGGAATCTGTGGGATGTGTGGCACCGTTGTAAACGGTATCGCCCATGGACCTGAGAAAGAGATCACTCTCTGTCAATTGCATATGCGCAACTTTCAAAATGGCGACACCCTGGTCATCGAACCCTTCAGGTCCCGAGCCTTTCCCATTAGAAAAGATCTTCTTGTTGACAGGTCCGCCTTCGACCGCATCATCCAATCCGGTGGCTATGTCTCTGTCAACACAGGAGGAACCCCGGATGGCAATGCCATCCCAATCCCCGCTCAGACAGCTGAGCTTGCAATGGATGCCGCAGCCTGCATCGGATGCGGTGCCTGTGTGGCAAGCTGTCCCAATGGTGCTGCTATGCTTTTCACAAGTGCAAAGGTTTCTCAGCTGTGTCTGTTGCCACAGGGACAGACTGAACGTAACCAGCGAGCACTTGACATGGTTGAAGCCATGGATAAGGAGGGCTTTGGTAACTGCACTAATGAAAGAGA
>WTAT01000282.1 GCA_013139415.1 Desulforhopalus sp. | reverse complement strand
AGATCGCCGACATCTGCACCAGCGGCCATAGCAACCGTCGGCATTGCAAGCATTCCGGCCAGTGCCAAGACTGAAATCTTCTTCACCATTTTTTTCCTCCCACAGAAATTGTTCCCACTCTCTATATCTTATCGCCCCTAACTTCCGGCATTAAAACTCAAGGAAAAGTAGCATTTAATTGAATAATTGATTAACTAAATACTACAAATGTCCAGTCGATGTCAAGGTGGTTTATCAAAAAACCTGTATCGTAGTACAAAATATTGTATCACTTTTTTTTATTTATTTAATGACTTATTTGGCCAAAAATAACTTTTCTTGCCACACTGGACAGCATGGGAGTATATTTCTCGGAAATTAATCGGCAGGAGCCACAAAATTCGCCCTAAAATTAATAAAGATATCACCCTATCCCAATGAAACTCCCCATCATAATCTCCGCCTTTGGCACGACCTCGAAGGCAGCTGCTACCTATAGCCAGCTTGATAACAGTATCCGGGACCACTTTCCCAAGACGGATATTATTTGGGCATATTCCTCGAAAATGATCACCAAACAGCTTCACCAGCGGAAAGAATCCACCGCGGTGACTCCTGAAGAAATTCTCAATCAATTGGCCGCACGGGGAATAGAAAAGGCTATCGTGCAATCACTCCATTTGTTTCCGGGGAGCGAATTCCACAGTCTCCTGCAGATAACCGGAAAGTCGACGATTGAATGCGCTATCGGCATGCCTCTGCTCACTACCCCGGAAGACTACGATCAGGTGGGGGAAATTTTACGGCCAGTCATCTCTCAGCGACCGGATAAGGCCATTTTAATCCTCGGTCATGGCACAGATCATCCGGTCTGGACTGCCTACTACTCACTGGAAAAAATTCTCCGAAAAAAATTCGGCGAAAGAATCTATGTTGGTGTTGTGGAAAAATATCCTGACACGGGCCACATTGTCGACGAGATCGCCGACCGTGGTTTTTCTAAAGTGTGTATCATCCCTCTTTTCCTGGTTGCCGGGATGCACTATCGGCGAGATATCATCAGTGACAACGCGTCCTCCTGGCAGTCCCGGCTGCAAAGCAGAAAAATTGAGGTGGAAGCCATTGATTACGGCCTGGGCCTGCACGAAGGTTTGGAAAAAATTATTATCAGACACATTACTGAGGCCAGGACAACCTCCATTTAATGCTCAATCGTTGTACTTCACGGAGCTTTGCCTCAAGTTCTGCGGATTAATCTTCTGATCTTCCATAGTGAGCTACCTTTTTGAAACCTGATTGCGTATGAAACTCAGCCAATTCTGTGGGCGTAGACTTAATATGTTGATAACAAAAGAGAAACAAAATCCCACAGGACTGTCACCCCCGCGCAGGCGGGGATCCAGTTACGCGAGCAGGATCACTGGATTCCCGCCTACGCGGGAATGACAAAAAAAGGGCTGAGTTTCATACGCAATCAATTTTCAAAAAAACTTTTTGATATTGTTCAACACGAAAGTCGAAGGTGGTATAGGAAGGATTTTCTTTTTTGCGTTTTTTGTAGAGAACACTGCTGCCGATGGCCCGGTTGGCTGCATTGGAGGGAGAGGTGAGGGATATTGTGCTATACTCCCTGTTTAGAAAGGTAAACTGATGTACTCTTGGGACATCAGTGCTAACAGGGTGAAGTTTTAATCCATGGGCCTTCAATTGCCTCCGAAACAGGTATTCCGGGCCGTTTTTAGGATTGCCACCTGTGAAAATAAGCGTTTTGATGGTTGGATGCAGTTGAAGCTGCTGCAGTATATTTCGCAGCCGGATCTCTGTCATGCCCAGGTCCGAGGCATCAATTTTGCTCCGTTTACATGACTCCACAATATCGCAAATACCAAGTTTTTCCCGGAGCAGGAAGTCCTGCCGTTGTTTTACTGCCTCTGGGGAATTATCAAAGCGCAGCCCCAGGTGAAAGATTTCATCAAGCACCGGCCACAACATGCCATCGCAACTCCCATAGCAAAAGTTGACATCCCGCTCCCTGAGCTTACCCTCAGAAAACCGCGGCGGCGGCAAGGTCCCGACGATGATTTTTTCGGTACCTTCCGGAATAAATATTTCGTAGGGATGTGTATGAAAGAAGATAGCCGTTTATTCTCCGGCCCCGGAAAATTGCCTTGCAAGATTATTGTCAATAACATAGATGCAGATTTCCTTGGCACCCTGCCGGGAATAGCGATACTTATTCTGGAGGTTTTCCATCATAAAGGTGACATCACTTTGGATTTTATCATCGTAGGTCTTGAAATCATCTTGATTATAATCCTTTACTGCCCGCCTGAAATTTTCATTTTTCAGAAAAGGCTCAAGGACCTTTTCCTTGAGGTTATAGGTATATTTCTCATACAGATGCTGATAGAGCGCAGTCTCAGTAATAGGCAGTCCGTCACGCAGCATTTCCTGTGGGAGGGCGGTGGTGGAATAAGTCTTCTGTACGCTGTTTCTAAATGCTACACTATTTTCCGACTCAACCTGCAATCGGATCTCCACTCGCTTGAAAAAATCTTCGGTAATGTCAAGTCGTTCGCCTGTGAATTCACAGATTTCCATCGCTCCAATTTCAAAGTTGACGGCAAAAATATAATTAATTATATCCCGGGAAATCTGTTCCTCGTTATAATAGTACAACGATTCCTTTACCTCCTGCAATACCGTGTAATTATACATTCGTAACAGGGAGTCAAGAAACCCCATGGGCAGGATGTCACGATCATTTTTACAATATTTCCTGAAAAATATCCCTAACATTGACATGTCGATCAGCTTGTTGTCCCGGGCATATGTGGAATAGAATTCATTGAAGAGTGTGATCGAATCACGCCCGGACATCCCCTTCCAGCCATCCTTTTCTGACTCGGCAACAATTTTATGCCTTCTCTTGGCGGTAAAATTGGTAACATCCTCCTCCGACAGCCAAGCAGGAATATAACCGGTAAAAATCTCCATCTTCAAGAGCTGAAGATTAGTATCACAATACATCTCATATTTATGCGGTTGGCCGATCCACTCGTCCATCGCCTCCGATTTGGTCCTCAGCCGGGTGGCGATTATTACTCGAGCAAAATTATGCAGAACCCGCGGCAGAAAACTATCATCAATCTGCTTGCCGAAATTATCCCTATAAATGTCAACTTCAGTCTGCAAATCAAGCACATAAGGGATATTGATATACTCTACCCGGTCGGAAAATGCCCGCAGGTCGTCAAGCAACTTTTTATCCTCGGGATTCATCAGAGCAAAGAGCAGAGAATCCACTGTCTCCTCAATATCCTCCACCTTATGGACACCATCACTAATAATATTGTGCAGCTCCATCAACCGCTCGGTATTATGTGATTTGATATCCATCAGGGCATAAATACCATTATTGGTTTTTGCATAACGGGAATAAAGATAACTGACACGCTTACCGCTCGACAGCATAGCATCGAGACTCCTCTGAATAATCTCATTGTGCATGATGGTGCGCCGGAGGGGTTTATCCCCGGGATTAAAGACTGAAACCCCTTCACCTAAACGTCGGTTGAACACATATGGACGGGCGCAAATACATTCCATGACTTTTTGGGGTTCACGATATTTTTTCAACAACTCCTCATAGAGAGAAACGCATATGGTGCACGGTTCATCATGAAAGATCCACTCGTACTTCTTTTCGGTAAACAACTGCCATTTGAACTCATCATTTTCAAAAAGGTCGTCAAAGAACTTGCGCCGCACTTCTTTGGGAACGAGCAGGAGTGGATTGTCATGGCTGGGACAAGGGACATCAAAATAACCACCCAAATCGCTATCCACCTTGCAGGCGCACTTCACTTCAGTGGCCAACTCTTTCTTCCCGTCATTTTCCAGTGCCCAAGCCAACTTATCGGTAAGAGAATTTAAACTGTGTACCCCGCCCACCAGGTGGTCATGTTTCAACCGCCAGACCACCTCATATCTTGAACCATCGGGTGAGTTGGCATATTTTTCAAATGATCGCAACAGGTTGTTCAGAAAAGTTGATTTGCCGCTACCATGGGGACCATCAAAAATATATATCTTGTTTTGTTTCGCCCCCAATTTAAAACTATCAACATGCCGCATGAGTCGATTAATAAAAAGTCGATCTGCGAAAAAAGGCCTGTCGGAACCTTCAACAAAGAGCCTGGTACTGTCATATTTTAAAAATCGAATTGATTCAGGATCGGTACCATATTCATCAACACCATCGTCCACAAAGCTGTCGATCATATCAGAATAGATCTGATAAACATTACGAATTATCCGGCTTGGGTGCTTGATTACTTCCTGGAGGAAATCCCTATAGGAGAGACTCGGGGACTGGTGCCGGTGCTCCTTGTTCATATCAAGATTACTCATGGCCTTGGTTAAATCGCGCATGCACTCACCTTTCCAGCTGTTAATCAATCACCACCCGCGTCATTTTTCTGTTTGTCATGGTGTACCGAAACCGCTTCCATGTAACCTTGCCGTCGGGTTCTTCCTTTTTTACCGGCTGACTCTGTCCCGATTCTTTTTTCACCAGTTCCGCTTCATGCGTATACAGACTCACCTTCGATCCCCAAAGAAATTCCAAGCCCAGAAGTGTTCCTTCGATGTAATCACGGTACAAAGGTTTCCCTTCAAAAAGGTGACTGAGGACAAGGCTATTGTCTTTATCCACTTTGATTGTTATCGAGGGAGGATGGTAGAGAGAATCAGCAACCATCTGCTTGTAGTGCTTAGCTTTTTTTGATTTGACATAATACTCCCAGGTCATACGCTCCTTGTTCAACCGTTTATCAGCAACGAAGAGTTTATGTAAATTGACGAAATCCTGATCAATAAAAGCATTGATAAACATCGAATCACAGAAATTTTCCCGAACGGAAAAGATAAAACCCCTCCCTTTACCTGTTGCGGAATCAAATCTTCTTCGCCTTTCATTATCGGATATCCTCTGGTAATCATATGAGATCTTGCCACTTTCCGCCTGAGATTCCAGATAGTAGAAAAGGCGCATGCCAAGCGCATAAGGATTCAAACCAACGCGGGGCATGGAGGTAACCTTGGCGTTAACCACCGCGAAATCAACCTCATGTCCACTGATCCGATCATCATTTAAAAAAAGATTTTCATGCCAATAACTTGCCCAGCCTTCATTAAGAATCTTTGTGCGAATCTGCGGTTGAAAATAGAGGGATGTGGTACGAATCACCTCTATGACCATCAGCATCCATTTATTCTCTTCCCGGTTGAGAAATTCGGAATTTTCCATGAGGAATTGGAGTAGATCCAACTTGTTCCCCTTGGTACCTTCCTGAACAGCCTTATTGTAAAACGATTCAAACTCGGCGTGTTTACTTTTCACACTCTCCAGAAAACGTGATTCCCCGTCTTTTGGAAATTCACGCATGGACTTATTAAATCTTTCGATTTCAGCAACATATCCGGCAGTGGTGCTCTGTTCTTTTTGTTGGAGGAAAACATCGAAATAGTAATCAAGTTTTGATAATTTTTTCTTCTCTGTCGTAAAGGAGGACAGCAGATCAAAATAGCCAACCAGATTGTCAATCGCCCTGGAAAATTCAATAATATAGTCGACCCATCGACCTTTCTCCGAACGAAGTTTGGCAAGCAGGCGTTTATCCGCAAGTGCCTTGCCTGCAAAATCGTAGTCCCAGGTATGTCGAAAAAAGAGATTATTCTGAAAAAAATCGATGTGCCCGATAACATGATAGAAGATCATCACATTCAGCCAGTCGGGATTGTTGTCATTATAATAGGAAATCGGCGGACGGGTATTAATGACCGTTTCGTATGGATTGTTGGGATAGAGTTCATACTGTCCCTGCTCTTTGAGCACCTCCACATCCTGAACCCAGTAGTCATACAGTGTCGGGATCATGTTTTTAGGTGACAGCTGCAAGAAGTCACGGTTGGTAACTATATATTCGAGACTGTCATCTTGAAAGCGCAATCCCGCATCTCGGGCTCGTTCCTTGCATCCTTCCATGATTTTCTTTGCATGTTGACTAACCAGTTCCATATCACCTCACAATGAGAACAAGTATTGCCGATCTTCGCCTTTACTCAGGTTAAGAAATAAGATCTCTGATCCCCTGGATCAGCCGGGTTTCATTTGTATCCTGAGAAATCACATCCATACGCAATAAATCTTTTTTCTCCTCGAGCATCCCCGATTTACGAATATATCTTTCCACCTCTGTCTGGCCGGAGATGCCGTATCCGTTTTCGGCAATGGTTATCCCGACACGACTGACGTACTTCAGCATCTTCTCCAATTCCGGAAGGGCCTTATCTCCCTTGGTATCCCAGTCATCACCATCGGTTCCGTGGAAGACATAGATGTTATTATCCCGTTCAAGCGATTCTTCTTCAACAATTTTATTGACCAGGGTATAGGCACTGGCCACCTGCGTGCCACCCGCCACGGTTGAGTTGTAGTAGGTCTGAAAATTTTTAACCTCTTTCGCCTCAGTATCGTGCAGGATGAAACGTGTCTCCACCTGGTTTTTATACTGATAGATGAGCCAGGAATAGATAAGGACATGTTGATTGACCACCAGCTCTGTCGGCTTGCCGCCCATGGAACCGGAATAGTCCCGTACAAAAAAGACAACAGCCTGGGATTCGTAATCTTTTTCCTTGGAGAGAATTCTATAGATTCGATCGTTCGGCGATATTAAAAGTTTTCGGCTGTCAATCTGGCCCTGTGCCGGTACCCGTCCAAGGGCGATATTGGTCTGGATAATCCTTTTAAGAGTAGATTTTTTATCGAGTATCTGGCCAAACCCCCTATTCTTATCGGTTAAATCATAGGTGTACTTGGTGAGAGATTTCTTCTTCCCCTTATCTTTGAGATTGGGCAGCTCAAACTGCTCGGTGAGAATACGGCCCAAATCATAGGCGTTTGATTCCACATCATGGCCACCACCTTCGCCCTGACCGGCCCCACCCTGGCCACCCTGTTCCGGCCTGACCGGCTGCTCTCCAATAACCTCACCTTCTTCGCCGTCTCCCGAACCGCCTTCACCGGAGCCCTGATCGTCGCCGTCTCCTTCACCTTCCTCATTAAAGCGGACTTTATCGTGGAGCAGTTTTTCCTCCACCGTAGTCGGTACGATAACTACCTTATCATCTCCATCCTGACTCGGCTTGACCATCTTGCCGACCCTGATTTTCCGTGGGAAGCCGTCTTTTTCCCGTTGTTTGTCCTTTTCCAGCAGATAATCAAGAGACTGAACGGTGGTGAGCGCCATCAGATTGGGCGGAGAAGCGTCATGGAGCATCTCCGAATCCCTATAAGCATATATATCCCGCACTTCCGGTTCGGGCGCATAGCTGTGATCCCCGTCAAGATCGAGAAGATCAAGCTCATAGCGGATCTTGCTCTCCTGTTCCGGAGTCAGCCCCTTTTCCTTAAGGGTATGATAGAGGGCCTGGAGTTTTTCTTTCATCTGTTCTGCCACCCGTTATTTAAATTTTACCAGGGTGAAAATTTAGTGCCTTAGACATTGTTTTCCTGTTTTTAAGAAATAATTTCGCGAAGACACGTACCCCTTTATAAGGGTTAGTATTGATAATCTCGTAAAAACTTCGCTGTACCGTCATTCCCGCGTAGGCGGGAGATAAGCGCAGACTTCGATCCAGAACGTGCTGAAATAACTAGATTCCCGCCTACGCGGGAATGACGAAAAAATGGCAACATGTAGTTTTTACGACGCCATCA
>WTAT01000384.1 GCA_013139415.1 Desulforhopalus sp. | reverse complement strand
TTTTACGAGATCGTCTCGGTATGTACATACCCTCTGGTTGCCCACCATCAGGATGCAGAGGGATACAACGGGGCTCGTAAGTATATAATTTATCTTACCACCACAGCCAAAGCATTCCTGTTGCCTGCCATGATTCTCATCTATGTGCTGACTGGAACGCTGGATTTTGCTTCGAATATACATGACGGGGTTTTTCCTGCGGGCATAAACGGTACTTTAGTTGTAATGCTCTATATTTTCTGTATCTTCGGCTTTGCCAAGAATGGTGTCATGCCCTTTCATCACTGGTTGCCCGGTGCAATGGTCGCGCCAACTCCTGTTTCCGCACTGTTGCACGCTGTAGCAGTTGTGAAAGTCGGCGTATTCTGTACCACCAGAGTTATGTTGTATACTTTTGGGACCGATACCATGCATGCTTTCAATCTTGGTATCCCCACCGCATATTTTGTCGGCTTTACCGTTCTCGTCGCATCGATTATTGCTCTTTCCAAGGATAACTTAAAAGCCCGACTGGCCTACTCCACCGTCAGCCAACTCTCGTACATTATTTTAGGTGTTGCATTGCTCACCGACCCTGGTATCCAGGGTGGATTAATCCATATAGTCAACCATGGTTTTTCTAAGATAACTCTGTTCTTCTGTGCCGGTGCTATCTATGTAGTAAGCCACAAAAAAAATATATCCGAGATGGGTGGCCTCGGCAAAACAATGCCATGGACCTTTGGGGCCTTCGGTATTGCTTCACTAAGTATGATAGGAGCACCCCCAGTAGCCGGCTTTATAACCAAATGGAATCTACTCATAGGCTCAGTTGAAGCACATCAACTCGGTATCCTCCTTATACTGATTGCCAGCACCGTGCTCAACGCTGCATACTTTGCCCCCATTACCTACAAGGCGTTTTTCGGTAAGCGCCCTGAAGGAGAACCTTTTACCGGTATAAAAGAGGCTCCATTGTCCATGCTCATTCCTATTCTGATAGCATGCACAGTTTCCGTACTACTAGGCATTTTCCCTGACTTCATGTTGCAATTTGTAAAGGCGGTGACGGGATGATTGTAAATCTCATCGATTTTCTAAAAGAGCGACTGCAGACAGCAAAGATTTGCTTCTACATTAGTATTGCAGTCATGTTGGTCTGGTCAGTTATTGGGGTTGATACCCATCACGCACATACATGGATGGAAGCACATATTCCAGGTTTCTGGTCATTCTTTGGCATCTTATCCTGTGTGGTTCTTATTTACTTTGCCAGATGGTTTGGAAAAAGTGGAATCATGACCCGAGAGGATTACTATGACAACTAGTTTCATCCATCCTGCTCTGATTTTGATATTTGGTGCACTTATTCTGCCATTTATCAAAGAGCCATTTCGTAAACTATACCTTTGCGGTGTGCCGATCCTCACTTTTCTCGACGTGATCTATCTCAGTTGGCACCCCGGGGTGCATGGGGTGGTCACTTTTATGGGTGAGTGGACCCTTACCTTTGGAAGAGTCGACGGTCTCTCAATGGTTTTCGGTTTCATTATGGCACTCATGGCCATTATCGGAACCGTTTACGGATTACACGTCAAGGACAACCAACAACACATAGCTGCCTGGTTTTATGTAGCCGGGAGTCTTGGAGTTATCTACTGCGGTGACTATTTGGTCCTCTTCCTCTTCTGGGAAATGATGGCTTTTTCCTCTACCTTTCTTGTCTGGTTCAATAAGGACAAAGGGGCCCTTGCAGCCGGTTGTCGTGATGTGCTCGTTCATACTTTTGGTGGAGTTTTGTTGCTCCTTGGATTTGTCCTTCGTTATCAGGTCACAGGGGATCTTTCCTTCGCTCAGCTCGACGAGCATAACACCCAACTCTACACCTGGTTGATTTTAGCTGGCCTGATGTTAAACGCTGCAGTTCCTCCACTACATTCATGGCTTCCCGATGCATATAGTAAAGCCACTGTTGCCGGGGCGGTATTTATGTGTGCGTTTACCACTAAAACTGCCATATATACGCTGGCCCGAGCCTTTGCAGGATTTGATATACTGATCATCCTTGGTGTAATCATGGCAATCTACGGGATTATTTATGCCATGATGGAGAATGATATACGAAAACTGCTCGGTTGGGAGATTGTCAGCCAGGTTGGCTACATGGTTGCCGGTGTCGGCATTGGTACGGCTCTTGCCATCAACGGAACTTGTGCACATGCCTTTGCCCACATTCTGTATAAAGGCCTGCTCTTTATGGCTGCAGGAGCCATCATTCATGCCACCGGGAAATCCAAATTCACAGAACTAGGGGGGCTCTACAAGAAGATGCCAAACACCCTGTTTTTTATGGTGATTGGTGGTATATCGGTCTCTGCTTTTCCCTTGTTTTCCGGATTCGTATCTAAGTCGATGATTATATCTGCCGGTTTTGAATCTCATTATCTCGTGGCTGGATTCCTCCTGACGCTCGTATCTGTTGGAACCTTTCTCGTCGCTGGCTTACGTTTACCCTATCTCATCTTTTTTGGGGAGAACCGCTGTAGTGAGGAGACCTGGGCCAAAGCCGAGGATCCACCATGGAATATGCACGTGGCCATGGCTGCTGCCGCATTTCTGTGTTTGCTGATTGGTTCTTACACCCCATTTCTCTACAACATGCTGCCCTACGCCGATGTAACTTATCACCCTTACGGAGGCTACCACCTGAGTGAAACTCTACAGATCCTTGCTTTTACAGCATTGGCATTCATGTTTCTTAAGAATAAACTCGGAGCGAAAGAATCAATTAGCCTTGATCTTGACTGGTTTTACCGCATGGGTGGCAGAGGTTTCCTCTGGCTTGCCAAACATCCTATTCAATGGCTAGATAATACCTGGGGTGTAGCATATAGAGTTGTAGGTCTTTACTCGCTGATGACTACTGCCAGGTTTTGGTCGTGGTTTGACTGGCATGGTATTGACGGCGTGGTGGATGGAAGTGCCAGATGCGTAAGGGCAGTTGGCCGGAGAGTAACCATCGTTTTGCAGAGAGGTCAGATACAACAGACAATTTATATATCCGTCACCTTTGCTGCGATTCTACTTATTTCGTATGTCTGGCTATAACATTTTGAACTCAAGGATCACTTGGTAATGGATCAACTACTGATTAACTCCGGCTTCCCCATTTTGAGTGTACTCATTTTCCTGCCATTGGCTGGAGCACTTCTTATTTTGTTTATGAAGAATGAGTCACTGTGTCGTTATCTTGCCCTGGGCGTAACCAGTGTTGTAGGATTGCTTTCCCTTCAGCTAGTGATCGGATTCGACAGGACAACTGATAAATTCCAATTCGTTGAACACCATACTTGGATTGAATCCTTTAACATTAACTACACCATTGGAGTAGATGGAATCTCCATTCTGCTGATACTTTTGACCACAATCATTATGCCATTCTGTGTACTGGCTTCCTGGTCATATATAAAAACACGAATTCAGTCATTTATGATATGCCTGCTTATCATGGAAACTGCAATGGTAGGCGTTTTTCTTGCTTTGGACTTTGTTCTGTTTTATGTCCTTTGGGAGGCTATGCTCATTCCAATGTATCTGCTCATTGGGATCTGGGGCGGTCCGAGGAAAATCTATGCTTCCATCAAATTTTTCTTATATACTCTGGCTGGCTCGATTCTGCTCCTTGTTGGCATAATCTGGCTTTATACTGTCAATGATTACAGCTTTTTTATTCCGGATATGATGTGGCAAGATTATCCTCTTACTGCCCAGATCTATCTGTTTTTAGCCTTTTTCCTGGCATTCGCCATAAAGGTGCCCATGTTTCCGTTCCACACCTGGTTACCTGCAGCACATGTTGAAGCACCCACTGCCGGATCGGTTATCCTTGCCAGTATCCTCTTAAAAATGGGTACCTATGGATTTCTCAGATTCGCACTTCCCATTACACCAGAAGCTACTGTGGTGCTCATGCCGTATGTACTATGGTTATCGATTGCCGGCATCATCTATGGTGGCTTCACCGCTCTTGCGCAGAGTGATATGAAAAAACTTATAGCTTACTCATCTGTTGGCCATATGGGCTTTGTGACCCTTGGTATTTTTGTCCTTAACGTTCAAGGTATGGAAGGTGCTATCATCCAGATGGTCAACCACGGTATTACTACAGGAGCTTTATTTCTCTGTGTAGGAATGATCTATGAGAGGACGCACAGCAGGGAGTTGCTTTCGGCAACAGGGGTAGGAAAATACATGCCTGTTTACATCACTTTCCTTGCTTTCTTTTGTCTCTCTTCGTTTGGTTTTCCCGGAACAAATAGTTTTGTTGGAGAATTCATGATCCTTGCTGGGGCGTTTGAATTTGGGACAGCCAATGGCGGTTTCCCTTATCTTGCCCTAGCAGCTATCCCCGGAGCCGTTCTAGCTGCAGCGTATATGCTACGCATGTTACAGAAAATGGTCTGGGGTGGTACTAATAATCCGGATCAATCCTGGATCACTGACATAAACATTCGTGAGATTGTGACGCTCGCACCTTTTCTGTTTTTTGTGTTCTGGATTGGTCTAGGACCTCAACCGTTTTTGGATCTGATACACACAAGCGTTACACAGCTGCTTCAACATTTTGATGCCCACAAGCTACAGGCAGTTGCTGCAGCCGGTTCGATTTTAAATTGAAATTCTAACCCCGATAACGGGAATAAGTACCTTCACGAAAATATTTTTTTGGACAAGATCGATAAATTATTTTCTAAGGCACTAAATAACTAAGACCTGGTAAAGGTAACACGATGCTATTTCTACCTGAATTATCACTGTTAGGGGCTGGGCTGATTCTTTTCATTTTCAGTTTGGGTAAACCAAGTAGTGGAAAAATTAAAAATGTTGCTACAATTTTAGCTGCTGTGACACTGTTTGCATCACTCATTTGTATAAAAAGTGAGGGAAATCTTTTCTACTCTGCATATCAGGTCGATTTTTTCTCACAGGTTTTCAAAGTGTTGATCGCCCTTGCAACACTCACTATCTTGATATTCAGTGACAAAATGGGAGATATTACCCAAGAGGTACGATCAGAATATTACCTCTTTCTCTTTATGTCAGTACTTGGATTGATGATGCTCGTATCGAGTGTAGAACTCCTTGCTATCTTTGTTTCATTGGAACTCTCATCTTTTGCAGTTTATGTCATGGTACCGATGAGAAACAACGCGACAGCCTCCGGGGTTCAGGTTGAAGCCGGTATTAAATATTTACTATTTGGCGTCATGGCCACCGGTTTGATGCTGTTTGGTATGAGCTACATGTACGGTTTGACTGGTTCTACTCAATTGCCTGTTATCGCAGATAAGTTATCCTTATTGTATAGCCAACCTGCGGCAGCCATTGCCATCGTTTTAGTGCTAGCTGGTTTTTTCTACAAATTGGCTCTCTTTCCTCTACATTTTTGGGTACCCGATATCTATGAAGGTGCTTCAAATGAAACTACCGCTTTTATTGCAGCTGTTCCGAAACTTGCAGCAGTTGCACTACTCATTCGACTGGTATCTCTGGTTAGCTCAGATGGTGAAGTCATAGTCAACGTACTTATGGTCTGTGCCCTACTTTCTATGTTTTACGGAAACCTGTCCGCTCTAGTTCAAAAAGATGTAAAGAGATTACTTGGATTCTCCGGTATCTCTCACGCAGGATTTGTCCTAGTCGGTTTGCTGACGTTTAAAGTCACTGGCTATGCTACGGCCATGTACTATATCATGGGATATCTCTTTATGAATCTAGCCTGTTTTCTCGTGATCTGTTCAGTTTCAGAAAAAGGAAAAAACGTTTCAGTAGAAGATTTCACCGGACTGCATAAGCGAGCCCCGCTTCTAGCTATCACCTTGGCTGTCGGACTTTTTGCTCTTGCCGGCATACCTCCTTTTGTGGGTTTTACCGGAAAATTCCTTCTGCTGCTTGGTGCACTGAAAGAAGGGCATCTCATTCTTGTCATTCTTGCAGCAATTAACACGGGTATTGCAATATTCTACTATCTATCAATTGTCCGGGTTTCTTTTTGCAGCGATGCCGAAGGTCGAGGAACAGTTGCAAGTTCAGGGCTAAACAATGCTCTGGCTGTGCTGCTCATCCTGACAATTATTGTAATGGGAGTTATGCCATCGAAATTTATTGCCATGACCACCACTGCGATTCAATCAATCATGTAATTTAGTGCTTCATTTTGTTTTGGAAGGCCCTGATGGTTTTTATGCGTCAGGGCCTTTTTTACTAACCCCGGTAAACTTGAAAATATGTCGGGCCTCTTTTTAGTACCCCCTCAAGAAAGCAACAGACTCCGAAGAGATACTAAAAACAATAACAGGCTTTCAGGAGTAAGGCACTAATATCATTCGAAGTAACTTGTTATCCTGCTTAATCTTAAAATCAAAGTTTAATTCATTTGTACCTCTACGTTTCTACTCATACACATGAATCCCTGGCTACTTGTAATTCTTCTCATTATTATTCTTTCTTATATACTTGAGCTCGTCGTTTCTATCCTTAATATCAGATCCCTTGACCCTACTCTCCCAAAAGAATTTGAAACGATCTATAATGAGCAGGAGTATATAACCTCACAAGAATACACTCGAGTGAACACCTCATTCTCTCTAGTTCAAAACAGTTTTAGCACGATTCTCACGATACTCTTTCTGCTCTACGGTGGATTTAATTATGTCGATCTCTGGGCAAGAAGCTTTGACCTTGGACAAGTATTAACAGGATTATTGTTTACGGGTATGTTGGCTTTGCTCTCCTTTGTAGTAAATTTACCATTTGCAATTTATTCAACCTTTATCATTGAAGAACGTTTCGGTTTTAATCGTACCTCTCTTAAAACTTTTATTTTTGACATAATCAAAGGGAGCATACTCGCTATACTTCTCGGAGCACCCCTTTTGGCACTAATTTTGTGGTTTTTCATTAACAGCGGCTATTACGGTTGGCTCTACTGTTGGTTTGGTGTGGTACTTTTTTCCATTGTTTTACAGTTTCTTGCCCCTGTACTGATCATGCCCCTTTTCAACAAGTTCACTCCTCTTGAGGATGGTTCATTACGTGACAAGATCCTCAGCTATGCTCAGCAGGAGCATTTCAGGCTCCAGGGGATCTTCACTATGAATGGTTCAAAGAGATCTTCTAAACTCAATGCATTTTTCACAGGTTTTGGTAAATTCAGGAAAATTGTTTTCTACGACACTCTGCTTGACAAACTTAATGAATCTGAAATTGTTGCTGTACTTGCACATGAGATGGGACACTTCAAACTGAAACATATTGTCAAAATGCTACTTGCTTCGTTTGTGCAAACCGGGATTATGTTTTATTTTCTCTCATTCTTTCTTGGTAATACCGAACTGTCTGATGCCTTCTGCATGACGGAGAGTTCAATCTATTCTAGCCTTGTTTTTTTCGGATTTATTTTTTCACCAATAAACCTTTTTATTTCCATTCTATTTAATTTTTTTTCGCGTAATAATGAATTTGAAGCAGATAATTATGCTGCCAAAACGAATCATTGCCCAGAATTATTGATTAAGAGTTTGAAAAAGCTCAGTCAGGCAAATCTCAGCAATCTTACACCACACCCTGCAATGGTATTTATCCATTACAGTCATCCACCTGTGCTATCGCGAATTGAGAAACTGCGTCAGTTCAATACTGAAAAACAAGACTAACTGAAAAAACAATATAATACTTGACACTATAGATAGTTAGATGGTTATTTTACTATGTTATTTCAATTTTTTTTCGTAATATGGGTGATCATTTACTTTAGCTAAGATGGTAGTACTTCCGTATCTAACCAACATGATGAACTTTTTTAACATACAGGAGAATAAAAATGAAAAAAACTGAATTTCGGACCCCTCTTATTCAATCGGCTGCGGTACTCGGAGGCGTACTTATTTTGTTCGCAATTGTTTCGTCCTCAGGTGCCACCAGTACTGGTGGGGGTATACTCGCTATTATTTTTGGCATAGGCAACCTCATCCTATTTTTCATCGGGATGGGACTCGCACTTCTCTTGTCAATTGCTATACTAATTGCAATTTTTCTTGCTGCTGTAGCTATGGTCAACGCAGAGCTCGCATCTCAGATGTACTCTGACTTAAAAAAAAAACTTCAAACTAAACGCACTATCGCTGAATAACCAATGTTGTGAAAATAACACACCTGAGATTGTTATTAGCAAGGAGGAGTATACCCAGATGGATCTGAAGATTGAACAACTTCAGGATAAAAATCTGCTATTACAGAGAAATATCAATAATCTTACTGGTGACAATACAGTTCTTCAAGGTAATGTCGGGAACCTTAGTAATGAAAACCTGGTTCTTAGTAATAAAGTTGAAGAACTCAGTACTGCAGTTGATAACCTGCAGAGTTCCGAAAAAGAAATACAAGACCTCGTTGAAAAACTTACTGAGCAAATTCATACTAGAGACGAACATGATCTAAAAAACCAGATCGAGGTGCTTGAAAAACTGCATTCTGATACTCATACTGAAATCGGAAATCTCATGGAACGCTTGATGAGTTTAGAAACAAGTCTCAAACAGCCCCAGACATCAGGCATTCTTACCTACATTGAGATAGAGGAGGACCAGTCCATTTTCATTCAAAAAGTTGAGGAAGGGTTAGTACAGGGTATGACCTACGCCCAAATCAACAAATATTTGACTAAAAATCTCACCTCAGAACTGGATAAAATCATCAAGAAGCATCCTGCACTTACCAAAAAATTTATCCGTAATCTGCGAAAAGATTAACCCATTATACCTACCTGTTTCTTAAAAGCCGTGTAAATAACATTTGCACGGCTTTTTCTTTTTTGGCTATTCAAATCCTCTAACCCTGGCAAACGGGAAAGTAGGCCGGGATAAGTGCTTTGGAGGTATCTTTAAGTTTTTAATTTTAATACACTCTCCAGATTTATTGTTTTTTGTGCCAGGCTTCAGGAGTAAAGCACTAAACTCTTATTACTGCACAACTACAATATATTAAGAAGACCGAACAAATTTCATAATAATCTCCTTGGTGAAAAATATATCAAAAACCGTATTTTTCTACTTGACGGCAGTATTTCAATCAAGTAATTTGCCGCGGTCTTTGAGGAACACGAAACGAGTTTTCGACCGGAACGGTCGTCTCTATTTCGGAGCAAATCTAAAGCGAAAAGCAACAAAGAAAAACATTGACTGAAAATTTCAGCTGTGTTAGCATAATGAGCTCATCGCGGCATTCGTACCGCGGGGCTTTCGTTTATTAAGAAAGCCTGAGCACGATCCTTGAAAACTGAATAACAACAAAAAGCAAACGGGCCCAAATGAGGTATTACTTACCTCAAGGGCAAACTTTGT
>WTAT01000009.1 GCA_013139415.1 Desulforhopalus sp. | reverse complement strand
ATGGCTATAGTCTTTGATGCTGAAAAATGCGTAGGTTGCGGCCTTTGTGTTCCTATTTGTCCGGTGCGGGCAATGGAGGTGTCGCTCGACGATAATTTGATTTTTTCCGAAAAATATATGGTTTAGTGCCTTACTCCTGAAATCCTGTCATTCAGTTCAATACCCCCTCGAGGGGTACTGAAAAGAGTACCCTCAAGGGGCATTGAAAAGAATCCCGGCTGATTTTCCCGTTTGTCGGGGTTAACGTTGCACGGGTTCTGCAGTACTGTCTTCCACGTCAGGCTGCCCAAAAAGCGCCCAGTCTGGAAGGCTTATTTTGGGAAACCAAGCAGTCAGACGCGATCTCGGGGGATCTCCCGCTTCTATGCGGGTCAGTAGTTTCTGGGCTTTTGTGGCAATATCCGATTCCGGATACATGACCAGTAAATATTTCAGCCGAACTATGGCCTGATCGTATTTGGCCGTTCGTACATAATATTCGACAACAAAATATTCATGATTGGCTAAAAACTCAGTTGCTGCAGCAATCCGTGCCTTTGCTTCACCGGTGTATGGTGAATTCGGATAGGCTTTTAATAACTGCCTGAACAATTCTATTGACTTGATCGCTCCAGCAGTATCCCTATCAATCCGGTCAATCTGTTTATAATTGCACATTGCCTTCTGGAACATCACGTAAGGGATACTCTCATTGGTTGGGTGACGATTTTCAAACTCTTCATACAGCACCAATGCTTCCAGGTAGCGTTCAAGATGATAGCTGCAATCCGCCGCTTTGAGTTCAGCAAGAGTTGCTTCAGGACTGAAAGGGTAACGGTTTAATATATCTTCAAAAAATGTAATGGCGGTAAAATATTTACCAACATTGTAGTCGTCCATGCCTTTCGCCAAGAGGTTCCTGGCCGGTAGATTCAGCTCAGGTTCAGTTATCTCGTTTCCTTCTTCATCTATTTTTGTAAAATTAAACATCTCTTGTAAACTACCGCATCCGCTGAAGGTAAGGATCACTAACAGGGTGAGCAGAACTGACAAGGGATTAAAAAAGCAAGACTTTGTAGGCAGATTCATTGTCGATTTAAACGTTAGGATTTCTTTGAGTCTTGTAAGAACCTCTCAGCGGCAAGTACCGCCACGGCACCTTCACCAGCTGCGTTGACAATTTGCCGTACATCTTTGCTGCAAATATCGCCGGCAGCCATGATACCAGGTATTGCTGTTTGCGATTCTCCATCGATGGGGATAAAACCCCATTTGTCTGCCTCTAATTGTTCAAGTGGTAATCCATCATTGTTGGGAGTGACGCCGATAAGGATAAAAACACCCTGAACATCAAGGGTTGATGTCGTCCCATCGTTATTGAGGAGGTTGAGACGTTCCACTTCCTTTTCGCCCTCAATGGATGTAACCCTGGAGTTCCAGATGAACTCAATTTTTTCATTGGCAAAGGCTATTTCCTGGATGATCTTCGTTGCCCGGAGTTCCTCCCGGCGATGAATAACAGTCACCTTGCTGGCGAATTTGGTCAGGTATTCGGCCTCTTGAATGGCTGTGTTACCGCCGCCTATGACAGCTACATGCATATTTCGGTAGAAGGGGGCATCACATGTTCCACAATAGGAAACTCCCTTGCCCCGCATCTCCATTTCTCCTGGTATGTTCAGTGTGTTAGCGCTGGCACCGTTACAAATTATCAGGGTATCGCAACTGACCTGTCCTCCACCCTCAAGATGAAGAATCTTCTGCCTTCCGTTATTTGGGTCAACTTTAGTTACGCAGGCTAACTCGATGTTCAGGTCGAATCTCTTGGCATGCTGGGTCATCTTTTCAACAAGATCAAAGCCCGTTAAACCTTCCGGAAAACCGGGATAATTGTCGACCCAGTCGGTGAGTAAGACTTGTCCGCCCGGTGCCCCTTTTTCGATGAGTACATGGTCTAGTCGGGCTCGGGCTGCATAAAGTCCGGCGGACAAACCTGCGGGACCACCCCCTAAAATAACGAGTTCATAATGATCTTTCATTGTTCTCAGTATGTCGAAAAAATAATAAAAAAGCTGTCAGGCTTGCAGGTTTAGAAAAATCAAACAAGAATGACAGCCTAAAAAAATTTGTTTAATTGGCTTTTTCAATCAGAGCAACGAGCTGTGCTTTGCCAACTGAACCGGTAATCTGGTCAACCACTTGACCACCTTTGAACAGGATAAGTGTTGGGATTGCCCTAATGCCAAACTTGCCTGGAGTAGCAGGGTTGTCGTCTACGTTCATTTTTGCAATGGTTACTTTACCCTCGTACTCAACTGCGAGATCCTCAATGACTGGCCCGATAGCTTTACACGGTCCGCACCAAGGAGCCCAGAAGTCAACCAGGGTGGGTTGTTCTGATTCAATCACAGCATCAAATGCCGCATCGTTTAGTTCCTGGACTTTATCACTTGCCATTATTTTCTCCTTTACTAGTGAGATTAATTTAAGTCTGAATGCATAGATGAGAAGAATTCCTGGATCAGGAACACTGCTCCTAGCCACTTTACCTTTTGCTCCAATGACTGACAAGTAGAAAAAAACTACTACGCTTGAGGAAAAAAGGCGGATAACATGCGATTTTTACATTGCGCATCAATAATAAAAAATCAAGGGGTGGAAAATTGACAGAAAAACATAGACCGTGCTATATTGTTTTCCTAGAAAAATCGAATAGTAAAGTCGATTGATATTTTTGCTTCGGTGTATCACTTAAACTGCACAAACGGTTTGAACCATAAAAGAATGACAGATAAAGGAGTTACAAATGAAATTTACAGCCTCGGCAAAACTTTTTGAGCAGGCCAAAAAATATATTCCCGGTGGAGTGAACAGTCCTGTAAGGGCATGCCGCTCAGTGGGATGCGACCCCGTCTTCATCACCAAGGCAGCCGGTGCAACTCTTACCGATGCAGACGGTAATGAGTATGTTGACTTCGTCTGTTCCTGGGGACCAATGATTGTTGGCCATGCACATCCCGATATTATTGGTGCTGTGCAGAAAACCGCAGCCTCCGGCACCAGTTTCGGTGCACCGACGCCCCTGGAAATTGATCTGGCCACTATGGTGGTCGAGGCACTGCCCTCTGTGGACAAAGTCAGATTTGTCAATTCGGGAACCGAAGCAACTATGAGTGCGGTGCGACTTGCCAGGGGGTATACCGGTAAAAAAGTCGTGGTGAAATTTGACGGCTGTTATCATGGTCACGCTGACTCTTTTTTGGTTAAAGCCGGTTCCGGTATTATAACTCTTGGCATACCGGGCAGCCCTGGGGTACCTGATGAAATCGTCAAAAATACGCTCTCGATCCCATATAATGATGAGGACGCTCTTGAGAGGACTTTGCGGGATGAAAATCTAGAGATCGCCTGTGTTATTGTTGAGCCGGTTGCTGGAAACATGGGGTGTGTGCCACCCAAACCGGGTTTTCTCGAAAAACTGAGAAAACTTACCAGTGAATTGGGTATAGTACTTATTTTCGATGAGGTCATTACCGGCTTTAGGTTAAGCTACGGTGGTGCTCAGCAATACTATAATATATCTCCTGATCTGACCTGTCTCGGGAAGATTATCGGGGGTGGTCTGCCAGTTGGTGCCTATGGGGGCAAGGCGGAAATTATGAATTGTATCGCCCCGGATGGTCCTGTTTATCAAGCAGGGACACTTTCAGGTAATCCTCTGGCCATGGCTGCGGGAATCGCAACACTTAAGTTGTTACAGAAACCAGGTTTTTATGAGCAGCTCGAAGAAAAAACCGCAGGATACGTCGGAAGTCTTGAACGTATAGCAACCTCTGTGGGGATTGCTGTGCAACTCAACCGTGTTGGCAGCATGATGACAGGATTTTTTACCACAGACCCGGTAACTGATTTTCTGTCAGCCATGAAGGCTGATGCAGACAGATATGCGCAACATTACCGTCAAATGCTGGCCGGGGGAATATACCTTGCACCCTCACAGTTCGAAGTGGCCTTTATCTCTGCAGTTCAGGCTGAAGAGGACCTCGAAAAAGCGCTAAAAATGACTGAATGGTCATTCAAAAAATTGCTCAAAAAGTGAAATTTTATTGACTTTGCCATGGAGTCATGATACCAAAGTCCTTTATATTGTAATGTAATTGAAGCGTCAGAAATAGTGGGTGAACAAAATGTCAGACGTAAAGAAGGAATTTGTTCAACTGCTGGCCAATTACGGACATATAGGATTTACCTTTGTTGCTGCTATTGTAATTGGTATGGGTGGTGGTATTTACCTTGATCAGAAAGTTTTTGATGGTCGCACTACTCCGTGGTTTACTTTTATTGGTTTGGCCTTTGGTATTGCCGCCGGCTATAAAACCTTGTTTGAGGTCATCTGGCGGGACAAGAAGGCTGAGGAAAAAAAGAAGGCTGAGGAAAAAAAAGACCACGAAGATTAGTGGTTCAGGGTGTGATTTTCATTTTTTACCTCTTCAGAGAGGTATTGGTAAGATTCCCGACTTATTCCCCGTTTGTCGGGGCTAGAGGGTTGTGTGACAGAGAATTTGTTGTCCCTGCAGAAAATGCAGATAATAAGTTGGACTTTGCTGGCCGTAATGACTTTGGGGTCAGCTGTGTTGGTTTCTCTGTGGTTCGCCTGGTCGGTATTTGCCGGGGGGATTGTTTCGATTTGCAGCTTCTGGGTATCGAACAAAGATGTGATGAGGATGATAGATTCAGTCTCGTCGTTATCTTCACCTGAAGATCGAAAAGCCCAGGCTCAGAAAGGGCAAAAGGGATATTTGCTGAAGTTCTGGATACGCATTGTACTTATTGGTATTGTTCTACTTTTGCTGATTAAGAGCAAGATGGTCAATATCTTTGGATTGATTTTAGGGTTGTCAACGGTAGTGTTTGCGATCATGTTCATTTCTTTGAATGTGGCCAGGCATTATTTCTTCAGAGGGAGGAGGTAAAAGGAGTTATGGAACATCCGATACTATTTATTTCAATTATCCTTGAAAAATTGGGACTTCCCGTCCCGCACGGTCCTGTAGGGCATACGTTTCTGGAGCAGTTATGTGCGCCATACATGACCTACACCTGGATGGTTATGGCGTTTTTGTTTCTGGTATCCAAACTGACTTTAGGGAATCTTGAAATGATTCCTGGAAAAGGGCAGAATTTCTGGGAGCTCGTAATCGGCGGAATGGATGACTTTTTTACCACTAATATGGGAAGAGAGATGGCGGATAAATTCTTTCCAATGATCGCAACTTTTGCCTTGTATATAGCCGTTGCTAACCTTATAGGGCTCATCCCCGGGTTTATGTCGCCGACCTCAAGTCTTAACACGACCTTGGCGTTGACGCTTATTGTCTGGTTTAGCCATCACCTTATTGGTTTTCGTGAGCACGGTTTGAACTACTATAAACACTTTATGGGACCGGTTTGGTGGCTTGTACCCCTTCTCTTGCCAATCGAGATTATTAGTAATATTGCACGTCTCCTTTCCCTCTCGATTCGTCTTTTCGGAAACATCATGGCAAAAGAAACTCTGCTGGCGATTCTGTTTATGCTGGCTGGTGGGTTTTTTGCGCCGTTGCCGATCATGATCCTTGGTGTTCTCGTCTCCGTTGTACAGGCCATGGTTTTTGTTCTCTTGACCGTTGTCTACTTCTCACAGGCACAAGAGCATGCACATTAGTGCCTTACTCCGGATTTCCTGTGATAAAAAACAAGAAATCTGAAGAGTGTATTGCAATTATAAAGTTAAAGTTACCTTCAAGGCACTTACCCCCGCAAAGCACGGGGACTAAAAAGAGTACCCCCTTGAGGGGTGTTAGTGACTTGGAAATGATTTTGTTGATTATATATTAGGTTTTAAGTAGGACAGAATAAGGAAGAAGGCCAAAACACTTAACTTTTTTAGGAGAAAAAAAATGGAAGGAAATCTTCAATTAGCTTTGATTTGTATCGGTGCTGCACTTTCAATCGGTCTCGCTGGTCTGGGTGCTGGTATTGGTATCGGTTCTGTTGGTAACGGTGCATGTCAGGGACTCGCAAGAAACCCTGAAGTACAGCCTAAGCTGATGGTTTTCATGATTCTCGGTATGGCACTTGCTGAGTCTGTTGCTATTTATGGACTGGTTATTTCTCTGATTCTTCTTTATGCAAACCCACTGTTGGGATAAGAATTTGAGAACATAACGATCGAGTGTTGATCGTAGAAACGGGCTGCAGAGAATTCTGCAGCCCGTTTCTTTTTTTCATCATTAATTTTGAAAAAAGTCTGGAGATTAAACATGTCAACGGATTCTGATGAGCATATTATCATTCATCCACGCAGGCAGAAAAAAGAAAAACCGCTGCCGGAAAACGGTCTCCTGCTAGTAAATCCGTCTGAGGCTTCTGAGTGTCTCGGTCGATTAAAACAAAGCGGTGGAGTTACCCGTTTTCTCTTTAATTCTGGTATGGTTATCGCTGGTGATCCGTTATTTTTTGCGGCCGGACCAGCTATCGGCGCGCCTATGGCAGTGCTCACCTTGGAGAAATTGATTGCTCTGGGGGCAAAAAGAGTTATCCTTTTTGGTTGGTGTGGTGCAATTTCGCCAACTTTAAAGGTGGGTGATATCCTTGTACCTGCTGAGGCTCTCTCGGGTGAAGGAACATCAAGGTATTATTGCCCGGATGCTGTGGTGAGGCCAGATCTGAACCTGAGTGACCAGGTAATAAAGGTGTTTGTCGACAAGAGCATCTCTGTTCATCGGGATTGTGTCTGGTCGACCGATGCGGTGTACAGGGAAGATCAGCGTATGCTTAAAAAACTCAATCTGGATGAAGGTGTTGGTGCCATTGATATGGAGTTTTCTGCTCTCTGTGCCGTGGCGAAGTTTAGAAAAATTGAATTTACTGCTGTGCTGACTGTTTCTGATGAGCTCTGGGGTGATTCCTGGCGGCCCGGTTTTTCTAAACAAATTTTTATAGAAAAAAAACAAGCAGCATTGAAGCAGTTGCTTGACCATCTTGGATGCTTTGGGGAAAAATAATGGCTCGTTTTCATCTCATCAGCCTTGGCTGCGCAAAAAATTTAGTCGATTCAGAGGTTATGCTTGGTTCCATGGCCTCTGGTGGGTGGGAGCTGATTGATAATCCTGATGACGCTGATCTCCTCATCCTCAACACCTGCGGTTTTATCCAACCGGCCGTGGAAGAGGCAATAAATGAGATTTTTGAGCTTGTCAGGATCAAAGAGCGATCACCTGATAAAAAGATTGTAGTCGTAGGGTGTCTGGTGCAGCGTTATAAAGATAAATTGCCCGAAGATCTGCCGGAAGTTGACCTCTTTCTTGGGACAGAGGGGGCAGCAGATATTGCTAAATATATCGCTCAGCTGGAAAATGGTGATTTGCTGGAACGGGTTTTGTTGCCAGATCGAATACTCATGTCCAGCAATACTCCCCGCGTTATTTCTACGCCTGTATTTAGGTCATGGTTGAAAATTACCGAAGGTTGTGACAACAGGTGCTCGTATTGTATGATTCCGACTATTCGCGGGCAGTTGCGTAGCCGAACCGTTGATGACCTTACTCAAGAAGCCAAAAGTTTACAGGAATATGGAGTAAAAGAACTTTCACTTATTGCTCAGGATAGTACTGCGTACGGCAATGATTTGGGGAAGGGACAAAACATTGTTCACCTGATGGAACAGCTGTTGAAGCGAACTTCCATTCAATGGTTGCGGCTGCTTTATCTCTATCCAACAGGAGTAAGTGATGAATTGCTGCATTTAATGGCGGATAATCCACGATTAGTGCCATATCTCGATATTCCGATGCAACATGTCAGCGATAAAATCCTCCGGTCAATGAACCGACGCTATAGTTCAGAACAACTTTACACAACTATCGATCGAATTAGAACCATTCTTCCAGATATAGCTCTCAGGACAACGTTTCTTGTGGGATTCCCCGGAGAAACAGAAAGTGATTTCTTGGAGCTCGAAACATTTTTAAAAAAAATGCACATTGATCATGTCGGCGTATTTCCATATGCTAATGAAGAGGGGTGTCCATCGGAGACATTTGTCAATCAGTTGCCAGAAGAAGAAAAAATGAGGCGGCGTGACTATCTTCTTGATTTGCAGTCGGGGTTGTCTGCAACAATTCAGAAAAAATATATAGGTACGGTCCAACCGGTTTTGGTCGAAGGGGTAAGCAGGGAAACGGATTTGTTGCTGGAGGGGAGAACCAGGTATCAGGCACCGGAAGTTGATGGGTGCGTGTATATCAACGACGGTGTAGCCAGTCCCGGGGATATAGTGCAGGTACAAATCACCGAAACCCAAGTATATGACCTGATAGGCGGTATTATACAACGGTAAAAGTGAGAGAGCCTAAGGTACGAATGAAACAGTGGGGTACGAATGAGACAGTGTACCTTAACAACGCCCATATTGCTTGGTAAGTTGCCGGACGTTGTTTGAGTAATCAGGTAGTTGTGGACAATCTATTTGCCATTGTTCACTCTTTCTCGCAGCTCCTTGCCTACCTTGAAGAAAGGAAGCCTTTTCGGTTGAACCTGTATCTTCTTCCCGGTTTTAGGATTCCTGCCCTCGTATGAATCATATTTTTTTATAACAAAGCTGCCAAAGCCCCGAATCTCAATGCTCTCCCCTCTGGCTAGTGCCTCGGTCATCGTCTCAATAACGGTATTGGTTATTGCGGCGGCTTCACGATGGGGTAGATTTATATCTTGTGCCAATGCCTCAATGAGTTCTGATTTATTCATGCATAGCTCCTATTTCCGGAAATCAAATTTAGTACCTTACTCCAGATTTCCAGTCGTTCAGTTCAATACCCCCTTGAGGGGTGCTTTTTTTAGTACCCCCTTGAGGGGTACTGAAAAGAATCCTGGCTAATTTTCCCGTTTATCGGGGGTAGGTCCTTATACACCTGCATTTGCTTAATAATATTTGTAAATAGCAGGTGAAGCTCAAGTCTTTGGCTGGAAGCTGAAAAGCAATAAATAATAAGATTTCAAGATGTTATAAGTGAAAAAATGTGCTTCGAGTAAAGACAATCCACCTAACTAATTAGATTTAATCAGTTATTTGTGGTTTTGTAAAGCAAATTCTACAAAAAGATCTTATTTAATTCTGATGGGTTAAGTTGTCTGAAATCTCCGAGAGCTATCCGGCCAAGGGAGAGTTTGCCATAGGCAGTTCGCTTAAGGTGAAGGACAGGGTAACCTATGAAAGCGAACATTTTTTTTACCTGCCGCTTTCTGCCTTCGTGAATGGTAATTTGCATGAGGCAATTTTTACCTACTTTTGCCACAACTGAGACTGCTGCAGGTGCTGTCATTTTTCCTTCCAGAAAGATGCCTCGCTCAAGAAGCGCAATTTTCTCCTTGTTGGGGCATCCTTTGACCAGTGCTTCATATGTCTTATCTATGCCGTGGCTGGGATGCTGTATTTTTTGGGCAAATTCACCGTCATTTGTCAGAATTAAAGCGCCTTCTGTATCCAGATCTAATCTGCCGACAGGAAAAAGGCGAGCCTTACTCTCTTTGACAAGAGAGGTGACAATCGGTCTGCCTTGAGGGTCGGAAAGGGTTGTTACATAGCCTTTCGGTTTATTGAGCAGGTAATAGACAAGCTGCTCCCTGGCTTCAACCAGTTTGCCGTCAAAGGTGATTTTGTTTTTGCCGGGTATAATGCGGATACCCATTTCTTTAGTTATCTGGCCATCTATGGCAATCCGACCTGCAGAAATATATGCTTCGGCTTTTCGCCTGGAGGCAATACCACATTGGGCGATAAATTTTTGTAATCTTATAGGATTGCTCATCGCCACTCGGCTGGAATAATTTTTGAAAATTTCTTGTCCACTAGCTCTTTTGTCGTTTTATCTACTTCAAGAACTTCAGTATACCAGGGTTTCATGCGACAATCTATGGTAACTGGCGGTTGAAGTCCAACATGAAACCGGTTGACTGAAGCAGTTCTGGCATGAATATCGGCGGCTGGCTCAAAGCGAGTAAAAACTGACCAGAGAAACTCCTTCATGGAAGATGTTGCTTCATCACAATTGTCCACCAGCACAATCACCGGCCACGCCTGCAGGTTATCGCTCTCGGAGAGCTGCTTAGCCAGGCTTGGGTTTTCTTTGTAAGGATCTCCCTGAACTACCAGAGTACCAGGCAGGAACACCTTTGGTTTTATGCAGCCGTAGGGGAGAGTTCCGGAAAAGGTCTTTGGCAGCTCGCGTCTCCTCTCTTTACCAAGTCCCATGAGCATGGCTTTAGAGCCTTTATTGACCGAGGGGCCGGTATAATCGAGAGTATCCTGCGAAACATTGGCGAAGACAAACAGGTCCTGCTGCCATTGCACTCTCTCGAGTACATGGACCCACAGTCGTCCAAAATCAGTGATATCTATATCTCCATCGGTAACAATGAGAAATTTGGTAAGTGAAAGCTGCCCTTCTCCGAGAATGCGCAAACCGCAGGCAAAGGCCTCTCTAGGGTATCTGTCTGCCACTTTTGCGGCGGCCAAACAGTGAAAACCGGTTTCTCCAAAAGTTTTCAGCTCTTTTACTCCTTTCATAACCAGGGGAAAGAGGGGGGAGAGCAGATCTTGGAGAAAATCGCCGATAAAAAAATCTTCCTGCCTGGGGCGGCCGACAACTGTTGCCGGATAGATAGCGTCGTTTCTATGATACAGGTGACTTACCTGGAAAACAGGATAATCGTGCTGCAGTGAATCATAACCGTAATGATCGCCAAAAGGTCCCTCCGGGTGGCGTAAGTGTGGTGGCACCTGGCCTTTGATAGCAAACTCGGCACCTGCGACCAGCCGGTGGCCACCTAGAGGGTCATCAGTCATCCTGAGTTTGTCTCCTATGAGTAGGGAGGTCAGCATGAGTTCCGGCAAATCCTCGGGAAGTGGAGCTATGGCAGAAAGCATGAGAGCAGGGGGGCCGCCGATGAAAAGAGTCAGCGGTAAGGGCCGGTCCTGCTTTTCCGCCTCAAAATAATGATACCCTCCACCTTTATGAATCTGCCAGTGTATCCCGGTTGTGCTGTCGTCATGTCTCTGGATCCGGTACATGCCAAGATTATGACCTTTACCGTCAGGGTGTTCTGTATAGACGAGCGGCAAAGTGACGAAGGGACCCCCGTCACTATGCCAGGAGGTAAGCATGGGCAGGGAAGTGAGTTTTACAGGTGTCTGGACATTTTCGAGTATTGATCCGTTTTTTTCAGTTTTCAAGCCAATCTTTAGCCCATCAAGGAAAAGGTTCCGGCTATCCCAAATTTTACCAAATGAAAGTGGCATGATGGATTCGGCCAGCCGCACGATGTCGCGGACAAATTGTTGTGGTTTGTTGCCAAAGGCAAGTTCGAGCCTTTTGTTGGTACCAAAAAGATTGGTGGTGACGGGAAAATCTGAGCCTTTAACCTTGGTGAACAGCAGGGCAGGTCCACCTCGGGCGATGATCCGTCGATGGATCTCGGCGATTTCCAGATAGGGGTCAACTTCTTCTTCGATAATGAGCAGTTGATTTTCTTGTTTTAGTACTTCCAGGTAACTACGGAGATCGTAGAGTTTCGTATTGCCCACAGTTTACTCCTTATGATCGTGGTGGTGATGTGAGTCGCCTAGAAATATGCGATGGTATTCACCCTCGCTGAGATGTTTTCTTAGCAGCTTCATGAAATGATCGACGAGTTGGATAATTTCTTCGCTGGTGAGTCTCTCGGCAAAAAGTTTTGAAAATTCCTCCTGGCCACCGAGTTTGAGAAATGTGGAGAGTGATTGACGATCAATTTCTTCAGTTAAGCCGAAACAAATTTTTGATGGATCAGGTTTCATTGGATCAGGTTTCATTATTAGTGCCTAAATGGAGTTAGGGTGCTGATTATACCTTGTCAGAGATGATTTTCCAGTTCACAGAACGACTCCTTGGACCGTCATACTCACAGAAAAATATTTTTTGCCAGGTGCCGAGTTGAAGGTTGCCGTTTTCAATATGGATGGTCAGTGAACTGCCGGTAAGCAGGGCCATGAGATGAGATGGTGAGTTCCCCTCCATATGTCTATAATTCAGGTCATGGGGAACTATCTGTTCAAGGCCACTGATAATATCTCGACAAACATCGGGGTCAGCACCTTCATTGATGGTGAGTCCGGCGGTGGTATGCGGATTAAAAAGATAAAGTATTCCGGAAGAAATTGATTGACTCTTGATGACTTTGTTTAGCTCTGTGGTGATGCTGACAAGTTCCATCTTCGCTGTCGTGGTGATTTTAAATTTGCCGCTGAACATATATCCTCCAGTGGAAGTACAATCTAACCCCGGTAAACGGGAAAATAAGCCAGGATTCTTTTCAATACCCCCCCCCCTTGTGGGGTGTGTTAGACAAAAGGTGTCCTTTCAGGATGGAAGCTATTCTAGCAGAATAGATGAAGAATAAGTATTACCTTGTGGAAATCCAAGATAATACTGATCTTACTTTTAGAATTACATCGAAACAGCAAATATATGTTCTTTTTGCCAGTCGGTCAATCTTTAGCCATAAAACATCTATGAGCCCGTTGTTTTACGGCCTTTTCGCCCGATATCCTCGTTATGTGAAAAAACTCATCCTCGAAATATCGTACTGAAAAGAGCACCCCTCAAGGGGGTATTGAACTGAATGACAGGTTTTCTGGAGTAAGGCACTGATAAATCACTTTAAGAATTTGAAAACCTACGATAAAAACCTACGATAGATAGTGTGAACTTGAAAGTCCCGGTATGGGGTGCTCCCCCATTTTCTAATGTGATAGTGTTGTAGACTTGACATCGCTTCTTTTGCCAATATTATACTAACTTGTATGTATTGAAAGTATGGTTTGAAGGGCTGAAAAGCTAGAATAAATGGGGGTTAGAACAAAAGTGGCAAGGCAGGAAAAACAGATAAGAAATATCTGGATGCTCAGCAGGGAGTACGGAAGTCTTGCTGGGGCTGGTGGCGTTAAGGATGTTGCCTGCCAATTGGCGGAAACTCTTGCTCGCTGGACGGGGCGTTCTCTCCATGTGGTGCTTCCTTTGTATGGTTTCATAGATGCCCAGGCCCTGGGATTTCAGCCGCTGGAGGATCCTCTTTGTCGGGACAGGATGCTGCGATTGCCGGTTGATATGCATCTTCCTGATACCACTGTATATGAAGAGGTCTGCTATTTTTATCAAAAGATCAGCAGGGTGCATATATATCTTGTTGATGCTCATCGATTTCGCGAAAAATCTAATGTTTATACCTATACTGAAATTGATGAAACCAGGCTGTCCTGGCAGAAAAAATCGATGGGACATCATGATTATTTTGCCATGAATCTTTTGCATCAGAAAGCTGCACTTGAACTGATGATCAGTCTTGGTGCAACACCCGATGTGATCCACTGCCACGACGGACACACCGCAATACTACCGGCACTGATACGTGAAAACCCAGGTTATCGCACTTATTTCAGGGGGACGGGCTGTCTGGTTACCATTCACAATGCAGGTTATGGTTATCATCAGGAGGTTGCTGATATCCCCTATGCTCGATCTATTACCGGTTTAACTGATCATGTGATTAACGCGAGTCTCTTGGATGGAACCTTTGATCCTTTCCTGGTCGCCGGTCATTATGCCGTCCTTAATACAGTCAGTGAAAACTATGCAAGGGAACTGCAGGAAACAGGAAGTGATCAGCTGACAGGGTGGCTGGGGCACGAGTTAAAAAAACGAAACGTTATTTTGGAGGGGGTGACCAATGGCATTGATCCTGGTCTGTTCTCGTCCTCGGTCGTCGCTGGTGCCAATCCGAAAATGTTGTTTGATCCCGGGACAAGCGGAGACAATCTGTCAGGTAAAGTCTGCTGCAAATCAGATCTCCTGTCGCAGATTGCTGGCGGTGGTGAACTTGAGGGGGTAGATCGTTTTGGCACACTGAATAACAGTGTGGATTCCCCTCTCTTTACTTTTATCGGTCGTCTCAGTGAGCAAAAAGGAGTTGATGTCCTGATGGAAGTGTTAGGGGTCCTGCTGCAAAAAAATGTACATATCCAGATGCTTGTTCTTGGCAGCGGTGCTAATCGCTTCGAATCACGGTTGATCGCGCTCACTGAAAATAAGCAGTTACAGGGAAGAATGTGTTTTTTGAAAGGTTTCAGTCCGGAACTGGCAAACAGAATCTATGCTGCCGGTGATTTTTTTATTGTTCCTTCAAGGTACGAGCCGTGCGGGCTGACTGATTTTATTGCACAGCTTTTTGGAAATATACCTGTCGTTCATCATGTAGGGGGGCTGGTGAAGGTGAAGGATAATGTTACTGGCATTACCTATTCGGGGGATTCTCCCGATGACCTGCTAGAGGCACTTGTCAGAGCATTGGCCTTGTATGTCGATATGCCACAAAAGCGCAAAATCCAGCTGCAGGCGGTAGAAGAGATCGTGCTAAAATATACCTGGACGAAAGTTATGCGGAAATACCTGGAACTTTACCGTGAAGCCAGGGAGACGCAAAACTGTCAATGAAATGGTGATCCCTTTGCTCAAAAGAATAAATGAGAGAAATCGAATAAATGAGAGAAATCGGTCAGTAAATGTAAGATGTTCTGGCCGCAAATAAAGAATCATCCGTATGTGCGGAGAGTCAGGGCAGATATAAGGAGAGGACTATGACTGTAAAAATAGGTATTAACGGTTTTGGGCGGATCGGTCGAAATATTTTCAGAGCAATAAGTGAAGATGCCACTTTTTCTGACGTTGAAATAGTGGCCATTAACGATTTGACCGACAATGCAACCCTTGGCCATCTATTGAAATATGATTCGGTTATGGGCATCTATGCAAAGGACGTTCAGAGTAACGATAGAGGTATTGTTGTCGATGGCAGGGAAATTGTGGTCTCTAACCATCGGAATCCTGCCGATATCCCCTGGGGTGAGCTGGGTGTTGAGTACGTCGCCGAATGTACCGGGATTTTTCGCGATAGCGAATCTGCCCAAGCTCACCTTGATGCCGGAGCCAGTAAGGTTGTAATTTCTGCACCTGCAAAAGGAAGTGTGAAAACCATTGTTATGGGAGTGAATGAGGATGAATATGATGCGACTATTCATCATGTGGTTTCCAATGCCTCATGTACGACCAATTGTCTGGCTCCGTTTGCCAAGGTGATCCTCGATAAATTTGGAATAAAACGCGGCCTGATGACCACGATTCATGCCTATACCGGAGACCAGCGGTTGCTTGACTTTCCCCATTCCGATCCACGTCGGGCAAGAGCTGCAGCTATGTCGATGATTCCAACTAAAACTGGAGCCGCAGCGGCCGTTTCCCTTGTTATTCCTGAGCTGAAAGGGAAATTTGACGGTCTTGCTGTTCGGGTGCCGACCCCTACAGTATCTCTTGTAGATGCGGTAATGGAAGTGGAAAAAGAAACAACGGTGGATGAGGTGAACCAAGCCCTTCAGGAGGCTGCAAACAGATATCTCGGCTATACTGATTTACCACTTGTTTCCATTGACTTCCAGGGAGATCCCCGTTCTTCAGTAATTGACGCGCAGTCAACCAAGGTAATTGGAACGACAGTAAAAGTGATGAGTTGGTACGATAACGAATGGGGGTATTCAAACAGAATGCTCGACCTTATTCTGCATATGGAGGCCAACAAGGCAATCTGACGTAGCTCACCATCTGGTTATGCAGGTAACGCCTTTGGAGTTTTCTTCAAAGGCGTTTTTGCTTCCTTTTTTATGGGAAGAAGTTATTCATTATACTTTATGTAGGTTTGTTGAGAAAAACACAATCACTGCCAATACCGAGAAGGGTCAGAGACAGATATGGAAATTAGCAATAGTGGTGCAACACTTGAGTCAGACGCTCTGAAAGCAAATTTACTTGAGACCGCGGGGCATGTTGTCATTGATCCTGAGCTCCGTGTTCTGCTTGAGGTCGTCGAAGAATTCAAGGGATTGCATTCGGCACTTGAAAAGTTACTTTATGAGGTCTGTCATCCGTTTCGAAATTGGAAAATCGTTCTACCTCAGTTGCGCAGCTTTGTCCTGAAAAACATCAATCACTACATAACTCATGAGAAAGGGCCTGATGCTTTCAGGCTGTTTGCCAGCCTGTTTATGGAGGCACTTCAGAATACGCAGCGAGATCCCGCGCTCCTTTCCCAGGTTGTCGGAGCAATGATGGTGTGGCTCGACAAGTTGGCTAATAAATTTACCGTCGAGGATTTACAAAGGTTCGGGCCGGAATTAAATGCTGTATTTGAAAACCTTGTGGCACTTGATAAGAGTGCTCTGCCAATCATGGTCCAGATTGTACACGGACAGCATCCGCTTAACAAAATTGCCAAACGGTTGTTGGAACTGACCAGCGAAGATCAGAACCATTTTGATTTTCAACCTTTAGCAAGACTTGAGCAGACTATTCTCAACCGCTGCTATGGGTATTGGTTACAAGAGGATGACCCGCTAACCTGGTTTCTTGATCGCTGTTCCATCCCGGTTGCCGATTTCCACTCCTCCCTGTTGTTTCAGACCATCTCCCATGGGGTGATGAAAGAACATTTGCAGGTACTGGAGGCGTTGAACTTGGAAAAAGATCCCCGAGCCGGATTGCAGGGGATGCTTAAACTGCCTGACCATATCGATATTGTCAAGTATTACAGAGAGATGCCTAATAAGCTCGTGGATGCTGAGGAGGTCTTTAGGGAACTAGAGCAAAAGGGTAGGGATTTTCTTCATTATTTTAACGAGAACAGAAAACTGCTTTTCCTTTTTAAGATCATGGATACCAAGGGATTGTATCTGATCCATGAGGAAACGTTACGGGAGATCAACCGCAGTCTGGTCCAGCTGATCCGCGAGCAGAGTTTTGAAGAGATAGAGGAATTTTTGCTGACCGCTTTTGAGCTGCTTAAGGCCAATGTTCGCAAGTATCCGCATACCTCCCTGCAGTGTATCCAGGTCCTTGGAGCCGAAGTATTTGATCGTGGTAATAGCCTCATGGTGGAGGCGTTTCTCTGGGGAGTTGTGCGCTTTGGTTTTCAGCATGCAAGTGTTGTTGGCGTGGATGAAAACTGGCAGCCTCTCACTAATCCTGCTCACCTGGCCAATATCAGGGTGTGGTTGCATCTGATTATGCGTGAACCCAAATGGTGTTCGACGCTTTTTTCTGCCCTCATAATTAACCTTAAACTTTCCGGTACCTGTATCAAGGATACCGATCTGTTTCAGCGGGATATTACTCAACTGTTGAATCATCCGATTGAGCCAATTTACAACCTGTCCAAGCAGTTTGCCAAACTGATGCCGGTTTTCTTTAACGAAATTGGTTCGGAAGGAGAACTTCGTGATGTATCTACAGAACTTGACGAAATCCACAAACGTAAGGATGTCCTGATTCACTTCTTGAGGAAGCAGGGACATGTAGAGAGCTCGAATCTCATCGTCGATTTCATCCAGGCAATAATTCTCTTCTGGAAAACTCGGGATAAGGTCTTGCTCATTCCCTATGTCCCTGAAGAAGTGTACATCCAGGTGAAGACGAAGGGAAAGTATGTTGACGATCAGTTTGTCCTGAGTAAGAGGTTCTGGGAAGAGATGGGGATCGACCGGGTCGAGGGGATTCTTTTGCAGGGCAGCGACCGGATCGCTGCATTTCTTCGTCGCCAGGAAGATCTTTCCTCCCATGAGGTAAGGCGATTTGAGCTGTTGATCCGGATGTATAAGCTGCTCCATAAAAAATATAATTTGGGATTTCTGCAGCTACACTCGGAAATTACCAGAGCGGTAAATGATGGTTTCCCTGAGATGGAGCGGCTTCTCTCCGGCCTTGACCATTCTGATACCGAGCATTGTCTTGATGCATTGCTGACTGCCCTTGAAAGTTTGCAAGAGATAATTCAGTCTGATGAAACTTTCGAAGCCCAGGAAGATATTTATTACAAACGGCATATCGCTGTTGATATTCCGTCCGTGTATGGCAGATATAAAGAACGTAAATTTGATGCCCTCAGCCTCACCTTTCGTCTCGAAAATCTGGCAAATATCTATCTGGAGAAGCTGCCGGAAATTGTCAATCTGTCTATTATCACCCAGGCAACCTTTTATAATATCGTTCGCTGTATCAAGCTTTTTCTAAGGGCACTGGTAGTAGATGGGATCACTTCCCGCAAACTTTTTACATATCTTGCACTTCTGGAAAATTCGCTCAAGGTCAGACGATTTTCCTATACCCAGTATCTGGATATTTTCCGAGGTATGTCCGAGGGTGTAAAAGATATAATTTACGCATTTTATACGAACATTCACCAGAATAATCTATCGATTATTATTCCCCAGATTGGTCGTGAAAATATTCTTGATAAGTTCAGCAATCTCTACGATGGATCGGAAACCGGAACGACGGTGCAGAGGTTGTCCGAGGTTTTTCTACGTGAACTGATCTCTTCTACTTTCGGGCTGCAGCATCTGGATAATTTTATTCTTCGAATTCTCCAGACCCTTGAAAATCAGAAAAATCTTCTCGATCAGGAAAAACTCGACCTTTTGATGACTTATAACCCTGAAAGGGCGTTGTCCATGCTGCATAATCCTAATCCTTTTACCAATAATCTTATTCATCTGGGCAATAAGGGGTATAACCTTGCAACGCTCACCAAAGATGGAAAAATGGTGCCCCCTGCCTTCGTTATCACTACTGAAATTTTTCGCTGCCGGGAGATCGTGTTCGGCTATGCCAAGACACGCGAGGAATTCATGCAGGGGATACGACGGGCACTTACGGAAATCGAGAATTTGACCGGTAAGACCTTTGGTTCCTCGGAATCGCCCCTGCTTTTGTCAGTACGAAGTGGTGGGGCTATTTCCATGCCGGGGATGATGGCTACGGTTCATAATGTCGGTTTTAATGAAGAAATGATAGCTGAGTTTATTGTCAATCAAGGGAATGCCTGTCTGGCCTGGGACAATTATCGGCGATTTTTACAGTCATGGGCAATGATTTCCGGCATCGGTAGAGAGGATTTTCAGACGTTGATGAACAATGCCAAGGCTAAGTATAATGTGACACTTAAACGACATTTCTCACCGGCACAGATGAAGGAACTCGCGCTTTCGTATCAGCGGTTGATTCGACAAAGGGGGCACGGTATTCCTGATGACCCCTGGTTGCAGTTGGTGAATGCCATTCAGTTGGTACTCGATTCCTGGGAAACCGAGAAGGCCATTGAATATCGAAAAATCATGGATGTTTCAGATTCCTGGGGTACGGCAGTGATTGTCCAGGCCATGGTGTTTGGTAATAAGAGTGGGAATTCCGGAGCTGGAGTTGTCTTTACCGCTCATCCATACCGCAAGGTTCAGCGGGTAGCACTCTGGGGAGATTACGCCTATGGTGATCAGGGGGAAGATATCGTTTCCGGGCTGGTTTCAAGCTGTGCCGTTTCTGTTGAACAGGCAAAACTTGACGGTCGTCCAGTGGACGAGACAATGGAGGTCCGGTTTCCTAAAATCTATAAAAGATTACTGGAGATCTCCCGAGAGCTTGTCTATGAAAAACGGTGGAACCCACAGGAAATTGAGTTTACCTTTGAGGGGCCGGAGCCGAAGGAACTCTATCTCCTGCAGACACGGGATATGATTACCATCAAGAAAAAGGAGCATCTTAATGTTTTTGTCGAAAGCGCGGTGCTGGCCACTGCTTACCTTGGCAAAGGGGTCGGCGTTTCAGGGTCGGCACTTTCCGGTAGGGCTGTTTTTACAGAGGAAAACATCCGCATATTGAGGGAGACTGATCCCGATACCCCGCTCATTCTGATTAGGCAGGACACTGTACCGGAGGATATCAAAGTGGTCAGCGAGGCTGACGGACTTCTCACCTCACGGGGAGGTCAGACATCCCATGCATCCGTTGTCGCAGTCCGGCTTGAAAAGACCTGTGTCGTCGGTTGTAGTAGTTTGAAGGTGTACGAGGCGGACCAGTATTGTGAAATTGATGAAGTGCGAATTGGCTTCGGAGATCCGGTATCAATAGACGGTAGAACTGGTCAGGTTTTGAATGGTATGCACTCCATTGTTGAAGAACACCACATTCTACCAATATAGTTTCGGGGTGGAAACTATATAGGGAAAATATTTAGTGGGCGTTTCTTTCCGTGGGCAGTACTATATACTGATGTTCTCAAAATAACATCCTAATACCCCTCAAGGGGGCACTGAAAAGAGCACCCCTCGGGGGGGGGACTAAACTGAATGACAGGCTTTCAGCAGTACTCAGTTCAGTGCCCCCTTGAGGGGTAAGGCACTAAGATGGAGAGCGTTGCCGAAAAATTTTAATAATTAGGTTTAGTAGAGCAGGTTAAATAGGTCAAAGTGAGGAGTTATATGCCAGATAAAAAATTTAAAAAAGGGCCAAAACTGTTTTCTTTGGCCAGGAAAAGAGCTCTTATCCTTGATATTCCTCAGGAAAAAGGAGTTAAACTTGCGGAGCTTATTTGCAGGATTCAGGAGCAAGAAGGTAATGCGTCCTGTTTTCGGCGAAGAGAGAGTTGCTCAGAGATCTCCTGTTGTTGGCAGGCTTCCTGTAATGCTGTTATGGAAGAGAAGTAGAGAGGACGTCTTCGGTTACTGGCGTTTTTCCGGAATTCCAAGCTTTTTCAAAATCAGTCCCATCGGGCAGAACTTGGAAAATCCGAACTGAAATAGGTTAAATCCGACAAAGGCGGTAAAAAAGAGCCAATATTTGCTGTGAAAGACCGGGCTCGCCTCAATCCCTAAAGAGAGGCTGAGGAGAATAAATGCCCCGGCCATAACATGTATCCAGTCTGAAACGATCATTGTGCTGTGTCCTGTTTATTGTCAGGAAGCGGAGTGATACGTCCCTTCCTGTGTTAAAAATTTGGGCAAAAAAGTACACGCATTTTCTGAATGAGCTCAAGGATACGTTTGTCGGTAATTTTATTGAAAATAAAATTGGCATCCTTGCGGTAATCAATGATCCCTTGGCTTCTTAGAATGTTCAAGTGTTGGGAAACATTAGCATTAGTTGTTTTTACCTGATCTCTGATCTCACCAACTGAAAGTTCTTTGTCCTGGAGCAGGCAGAGGATTTTTAAGCGAATGGGGTGGGACATTGATTTGAGCAACTTTGACATTGCCTCTATTTGTTCGTCTTGCATCGTCTCTCTCTGTGGAAGTATTTAATTTTTAAGTTTAATAGTTACGTCGGCTTTGTAAAGATATTTTTCCACATGAAGTATTTATTTTTAGCGTAGGTCTAGTACGACCCCCTCTCAGATTGCCACCACAATACTGCCCAAGGCTATTGTCCTGCAATATATATTTTCGATCCATCTGTAAGGTAGAGCAACGGATATTATCTGGCACGATGGGAAGATCGATAATTGAGGATGTGGATGGATCGATTGGTATCATTTGCTTTGATGAATAAAATAAATACTGCTTGCTTTGATCCGCAATGGTGGGTAAATTTTGATATTGCCACTTTGTGCGATGGATATTTAGTGCCTTACTCCAGATTTCCTGTCATTCAGTTCAATACCCCCGGTTTTCTTCCCGTTTACCGGGGTTAGGGCGCATAGGGTTGTCTGAAAGGTATCCAAGGTTTGGTGGGAAATGCTTCAGTGGCGTTTCTCATCTGGTTCTACAAGCTGGCTATTTATCCATGTCGATTCCGAGGAGATGGTGTGATGGGCCGAGATGATGTGAAAACTGCAGCACTGATGGGTGCAACCCACTTCCAGGATGGACATGAGGAAGTGGCGCAAGTCGAAGTTGCTCTAAACGGAAAGACAGAAGCTGATTACAAAAACAACCTGAAATCACTAGAGAACCCCCTTGAATTCTGGGCAGAGCGTGCTGAAAAACTGGTGAGCTGGTTCAGGAGATGGGATACCGTTTTGGAAGGTGATTTTAACACCCCTGAGATAAAATGGTTCCCCGGCGGGAAGCTCAATGCGTCCAGCAATTGTCTTGATCGTCACCTGGTAAATGGCAGGCGCAATAAAGCCGCACTTATCTGGCAGGGTGAAAAAGATGATGAGGTAAAAGTTTTTACCTATCAGATGCTCTTCTCTGAGGTCTGCAGGTTTGCCAATGTTCTGAAGAAAAAAGGTGTTGGTAAGGGTGATTGTGTTTCCATCTACCTCCCGATGGTGCCGGAACTGGTTATTGCCGTTCTCGCCTGTGCGAGAATTGGGGCTATTCACTGCGTTGTCTTTTCGGGATTTTCTTCTGTTAGTCTACAGGGCAGGATGCTGGACTGTCGGTCAAAAGTACTTATTACCGCTGATGCGGTTATTCGAGCCGGTAGAACTATTCCACTGAAACCGAATGCCGATGAGGCAATGGAAGAGTGTCGACAGGTTGAGAGTTGTATTGTCGTTCGGCGGACTGATAGAGACATAACCATGAAGTCCGACAGGGACAGCTGGTGGCATGAGGAAATATTCGCCCCGGATATTAAGAGTAGTTGTGATGCCGAGGAAATGGATTCAGATGATGCCCTGTTCGTCCTCTATACTTCCGGATCAACCGGCAAACCGAAAGGTGTGGTGCATAGCACCGGTGGCTATCTGCTCTATGCGATGCATACTAGTCAACTGGTGTTCGGTTTACGGGATGATGACATCTTTTGGTGTACAGCTGATTTAGGGTGGATTACTGGTCATTCTTATACGATCTACGGGCCTCTCGGCCTCGGAGGAACAAGTCTGATATATGAAGGCATTCCTTTATATCCCGAACCGGACAGGTTTTGGCAGATTGTTGAAAAATTTCGTGTCAATATTTTTTATACGGCCCCAACCGTCATCCGTGCACTGATGCGATTTGGTGCGGAACCGGTACAAAAGCATGATATTTCCTCTTTGCGTCTGCTGGGATCTGTCGGTGAACCGATAAATTCTGAGGCATGGTGCTGGTATCACGAACATATCGGTAAGTCGCGGCTTCCCATTGTTGATACCTGGTGGCAGACTGAGGCGGGTGGAATCATGGTTGCTCCCCTGGCATATACAGTACCACAGAAACCTGGTTCAGCAGGATTCCCTTTGCCTGGGATCGATGCGACTGTAGTCGATGAGATAGGCAGGGAGGCGGATGTCAATGAGGGGGGACGGTTGGTGATCCGTAAACCCTGGCCGGGTATGCTCAAGGGGCTTTATGGAGAAAGTGATTCTCTTAGAAAAACCTATTTGGACGTTTGTCCCGGGGCGTATGATACCGGAGATGGTGCACGTCGGGATGAGGACGGTTACTTCTGGATTATGGGCAGGTTGGACGATGTCATCAATGTCTGTGGACACAGGCTTGGTACAGCAGAGATAGAATCAGCGCTATTGACACACAGAAGTATTGCGGAAGCAGCAGTAGTCGGTATGCCGCACTTACTAAAAGGGCAGGCTGTTTATGCCTATGTTACTTTAAACAAGAACGTAGAACAGACACCGGAACTGTTGGAGGAGCTGCGTCACCACGTTCGTGAGGAGATCGGGCCCATTGCTTCGCCGGATGCCATTCAGTATGCGTCTGGATTGCCGAAAACGAGGAGCGGGAAGGTTATGAGAAGAGTGCTAAAAAGGATTGCAGCGGATGATTTCAGCAACTTTGGCGATATGACCTCACTTGCGGACCCCTCAATTATTGCCGATCTTATTGATGGAAAAAGAAGTATTTCATGAATTTTTAATTTCTTTTTGCCGAAAGATAGATGGAGAGTGGCAGCATGGTGGTTTTGCTGCTTTGGATTGCCTGGTGTCTGTTTTAGTGCCTTACTCCTGAAAGCCTGTCACTCTTTTTAGTACCCCCTTGAGGGGTATAAAAAACAAGAAATCTGGAGAGTGTTTTGAAATTAGGAACTTAAAGTAACCTCCAGATAGCGAACATAGAGAGATCTTCGAGGCACTTATACCCCCCCCCTTTTTTTTTGTGGGGTGTTAGGAAATTATATGCAACTTGAGCACAGTTTGTCTGGTGCCCCGGTGCTCAATCAGTATGGT